>NZ_JBFBIV010000111.1:0-23047 GCF_040702025.1 Streptomyces sp. NPDC088194
GCCCGGTCGCTGCGCGGGGTGATCGCGCAGCAGTTGGGCCGGCTGCCGGCCGCGGCCGAGGACGCCGGGGCCGCGCTGGAACTCCTCGTCGGGTGCGGTGCCCCGCGGCACAGCGGCGCGGCGGTGGAACTGCTCGCCCGGCTGGTGCGGATACACCTCGACCTGGGCGAGTCCGAGGAGGCCGCGGCACTGGTCGAGCAGGCGGAACCGCGCGCCGACGCATGGCGGACCTGGGGCGGTACGGCGCTGCTGCTCGCCCGGGGCCGGCTGCGGGTGGCCACCGGGCGCCCTGCCGACGGGCTGCGGGACCTGCTGGCGGCCGGCGGCCGGCTGCCGGCCTGGAAGGTGGAGAACCCGGCGGTCGCGCCGTGGCGCTCGGACGCGGCCCGGGCGCTGCTCGCGCTCGGCGAGCCGGCCGAGGCCCGCCGGTACGCCGCGGACGAGGTGGAGCAGGCGCGCCGCTGGGGCACGCCCGGCCCGCTCGCCGCCGCCCTGCGCACGATGGGCGCGGTCCTCGGCGGGGCCGAGGGGCTGGCGGTGCTGGAGAAGTCGGTCTCGGTGGCCGAGCGTTCGGACGGCCGGCTCGACCTGGCCCGGTCGCTGGCCGACCACGGTTCCGCGCTCAGCCGGGCCAACCGCCGGATACCGGCCAGGCGGGCGCTGCGTACGGCGCTGGCCCTCGCGGAGGAGTGCGGCTGCGCGGACCTGGCCGGGCGGGCGCGGATCGAGCTGTCCGCCTGCGGCGGCCGCCCGCCGAAGTCCTCCGAGACGGCGGGGGTCGCGTCCCTCACCGCTGCCGAGCTGCGGACCGCCACGCTCGCCGCGGAGGGCCGGACGAACCGGGAACTCGCGGAGATCCTCCTGGTGGGACTGCGGACGGTCGAGGTGCACCTCACCCACGCCTACCGCAAGCTCGGCATCGACGGCCGCGAGCAGCTTCCCGCGGTGCTGCTCGGGCGGGTGGACACCCACGCGGACTCCCGTACGGACTCCCGATCGGACTCCCGATCGGACATCCGTACGGACTTCCGCGCCGGCTCCCGCTGAGCGCGCGGCAATCCTGCACACGGTGACCGCATGAGGCGCACAGCACCCTGACGCGATCTCCCGCGCCCGGTGCCCGGAAATCGTAAGTCGCAGGTATGTCCGCATCGTGATCAACGGCGGTTCCGGCGGAGAGGAATAGCCGTTCGAAATTGTGTGAAGAAAACGTCGCCATCCGGTGGCCGGCCGGGCACGAACTGTGCTTGCGGTACCGAAATGCTGACCGAAACATCGAGGTGGTCGGGGTGGCCGGGCGGCCGGAACGCGTACTAGCGTCCTGCGTCGAACGGGAGTTGCGAATTGTGTTCGGTATTTCCTCGAACATCCGCCCCCCGTCTCACTCATCGGAATTCCGCAGAGTCATGAAGGGAACGCAATTCATGCGTAACACCGCTTCTCAGGTCGAGACCCGCGAGCTTGCCGACGGCGACCTGGACAACATCTCCGGTGGCGTCGGCGTCGCCCTGGGCATCGACGGCCTGGGCCTCGGCGACCTCGTCGCGCCGGTCACCGACGCGCTGCCGGTCGGCCAGGTCACCGGCCTGGTGGGTGGCGCCACCAACACGCTGTCCGGCATCACCGGGCTCGCGGGTCTCTGACCGCGAGACGTCCGACCATGGCCCCGGAACCGCCTGTTCCGGGGCCTGGCCGTGCCCGGCCGCACCCCGCGGCGCCCTGCGGCACCCCGCGCGACTCGCCCTGTCCGGACCGCCCGGCCGAGACGAACGCCGTTGAAGGAGTGGCCCCGTGCAGTTCCGGCAGAAGGCGCTCGCCAAGCTCGAAGCACCCGAAGAACTCGACATGCCGGTCCGCTTCGCCCGGCCGCAGGGCCGGCTGGCGCTCGCCGTCACGGCCGTCGTCATGGCCGCCGCCGCCTTCTGGGCGGTGACCGGCACGGTCTCCGCCAAGCTGACCGCCCCCGGCATCCTGACCCGGGCGCAGGGCAGTTACGTCCTGCAGAGCCCGGTCGCCGGCCAGGTCACCGCGGTGTACGCCAAGGAAGGCGACACCGTCCCCAGCGGCGCGCGGCTGCTGAGCGTGCGCACGGACCGGGCGGTCGAGACGGTCCGCGCGGTGGCCGCGGGGCGGGTGACGGCGCTGGCCGCCAAGATCGGCGCGGTGGTCGCCACCGGAGCGGACCTCGCGACGCTGGAACACGCCGACGGCCCCGCCGACCCGCTGGTGGCGGTGTTGTACGCGCAGGGCGGCAGCGCGTCGTCGATCCTCCCGGGAGCCGCGGTCGACCTGACCCTCCAGACCGTGCCGACGCGGGACTACGGCGTGCTGCGCGGCCGGGTGCTGGCGGTGGGACGGGTACCGGAGACGCGGCAGCAGATCACCAGCTTCCTCGGCGACGCCCAGCTGGGCGACCAGTTCTCCGCGAAGGGCCAACCCGTCGCGGTGGTGGTCCAGTTGGACCGAGCCGCGGGCACGAAGTCCGGTTACCGGTGGTCGTCGACGGGCGGTCCGCCGTACGCGATCGACTCACGGACGCTGCTCAGCGGCGCCGTCCACCTGGCCGCGCAGCATCCGATCGACTGGGTGAAGCCGTGACCGCGCAGCACTCCCCGGCGGGCACCGGCCGCCGCACCGACCGCACCGACCGCGCCGACCGCGCCGCCGGGCGCCGTGCCCCCGAACGCCGCGCCGCCGACCGGCGGAAGCCCAAGGAGCGCCGGCCGAAGCGGCAGAAGACCGTCCGCACCCCCAGCGTGTTGCAGATGGAGGCCGTGGAGTGCGGCGCCGCCGCGCTCGCCATGGTGCTCGGCCACTACGGCCGCCATGTCCCCCTGGAGGAACTGCGGATCGCCTGCGGCGTCTCACGCGACGGCTCGCGGGCGAGCAACGTGCTGAAGGCCGCCCGCGGTTACCGCCTGGAAGCCAAGGGCATGCAGATGGAGTCGGCGGCGCTGGCGCAGGTCCGGACACCGGCCGTGCTGTTCTGGGAGTTCAACCACTTCGTCGTGTACGAGGGGACGGTGCGGCGCTTCGGCCGCCGTGGCGTGCGCCTCAACGACCCGGCCCGGGGACGCAGGTTCGTCCCCGACGAGGAGTTCGACGCGGGCTTCACCGGCGTCGTGCTGACCTTCGAGCCCGGCGTCAGGTTCCGTCCCGGCGGCCGCAGACCGGGAATCGCCGGCGCGCTGCCGGCCCGGCTGCGCGGCACCCGGGGCACCACGCTCGCCGCGCTGGCCGCCAGCTTCCTGCTGGTCGCCGTGGGGGTGGCGGTTCCCGCGCTGAGCCGCGCGTACATCGACACGTTCCTGTTCGGCGGCCGGACGTCGCTGCTCCCGGTGGTCTTCTCGTCGATGGCCGCGCTGGTCGTGCTGACCGCCGTGCTCACCGGCGTGCAGCAGGCCAACCTGCTGCGCGGGCGCGTCATCTCCTCCACGCTCGGCAGTGCCCGGTTCCTGCGCCACCTGCTCAGGCTGCCCGTCACGTTCTTCGCCCAGCGCAGCCCCGCCGACCTCGTGCAGCGCCTGCAGTCCAACGACTCGGTGGCCGAGACCCTGGCCCGGGACCTCGCCTCGGCCGGCGTGGACGCGGTGGTGGTGCTCCTCTACGCGGTCCTGCTGTGGACGTACGACCCCCAACTGACCCTGATCGGGGTGACGCTGGCCCTTCTGAACATCGTCGCGCTGCGCCTGGTGGCACGGATCAGAAGCACCCGGGTGCACAAACTCCGCGCCGACCAGGCCCGGTTGACCAACACCGCATACAGCGGACTGCAGTTGATCGAGACGATGAAGGCCACCGGCGGCGAGAACGGGTTCTTCCGCCGCTGGGCCGGCCAGCACGCCACGACGCTCGACGGCCAGCAGCGGCTGGGCGTGCCGAGCGCGGCGCTCGCCGTTGTCGCGCCCACCCTCGCTGCGCTCAACAGCGCGCTGATCCTGCTGGTCGGCGGGGTCCGGGCGGTGGAGGGCCAGATCTCCATCGGGCTGCTCGTCGCCTTCCAGACCCTGGTCACCAGCTTCACCGCGCCGGTAAGCCGGCTCAGCGCGGTGGCCGGCCGGGTGCAGGACTTCACCGCCGACGTGACCCGGCTCAAGGACGTCGAGCGCTTCCCGGCCGACCCGCTCTTCGCCCGCGACCGGCCGGCCGCGAGCACCCGCAGGCTCAGCGGCCACGTGACCCTTGAGGGAATCACCTTCGGCTACAGCCCGCTCGACGAGCCGCTGCTCACCGACTTCTCGCTGTCGGTCGGCCCCGGCCGGCAGGTCGCGCTCGTCGGCGGGTCGGGCAGCGGCAAGTCCACGGTGTCCCGGCTGATCTCGGGCCTGTACCAGCCGTGGGAGGGCGAGATCCGGATCGACGGGCAGCTGCTCTCCGACCTCTCGCGCGGCTCGCTGTCCGCGTCGGTGTCCTTCGTCGACCAGGACGTCTTCCTCTTCGAGGGCACCGTCCGGGACAACGTCGCGCTGTGGGACCCGTCGATCCCCGACGAGGCCGTCGTCTCCGCGCTCCAGGACGCGGCCGTGTACGACGCGGTCGCCCGGCGCCCCGGCGGCATCCACGCCCGGGTGGAGCAGGACGGCCGCAACTTCTCCGGCGGCCAGCGGCAGCGCCTGGAGATCGCCCGGGCGCTGGTCCGCGGACCCAGCGTGCTGGTCCTCGACGAGGTGACCAGCGCCCTGGACGCGGAGACCGAGCAGGTGATCATCGACAACCTGCGGCGGCGCGGCTGCGCCTGCGTCGTGATCGCGCACCGGCTCAGCACAGTCCGCGACAGCGACGAGATCGTCGTCCTGGACCGTGGCCGGGTCGTGGAGCGGGGCCGCCACGAGGACCTGGTCGCCGTCGGCGGGCCGTACGCCGACCTGGTCAGGGAGCGCTGAGGTGACCTCCGTGCACCCGCCGCTGACCGGCGGCGCGGGTCCCGGTGACCCGGTACTGGACGCCATGGGCGGGCTGGGCCGGCCGGTCCCCCCGGCCGGCCGGCGCAGCCTGTCGCTGGAGGGCCCGCACGTGCTGTGGCTGGTCGCGCGCGGGGCGATGGACCTGTTCGCGGTCGACGCGGCGCGGCAGGGCCGCTGGCACTTCCTCGGCCGGCTCCGCACCGGGACCCTGCTGCTCGGCCCGGCCGACGGCCCGCAACACACCCTCGTGGCACGGCCGTTGGAGGACTGCGTCCTGCACCGCATCGCGCTGCGCGAACTGTTCGGCACCGGCTACGGCGATCAGCCCGCGCAGGGCGGCGGTTACGGCGACGGCTCGGCATACGGTTCGGCGTACGGCGACGGCTCGGCGTACGGCGACGGGTGGGCCGAGAGCAGCCAGGCGTGGGGCGGCGGCCCGTTGGAGAACGCGTTCGCCCGCGGCATCGGGCGCGGCCTGAGCGTCCTGTTCGACGCACCCGTGGAAGGCCGCCCGGCCCCGGGCAGCGCACCTGGCGCGGGCCGGCACGGTGACCGGGCCGAGGAGAGCGGCTCGCCCGACGACGGCATCCTGTGGATGCCGGTGGCCCCGGGCAGCGTCCAGTACGCCTACGGGGACGGGTACGGGCAGGGGCACGCCGACGCCTACGGGAATGCGAACGGCGCACCGTACGGGACCGCGAACGGCGGACCGTACGCGACTGCGAACGGCGCACCGTACCAAGGCGGTTACGGCGGGGAGCCGGGCGGGGACCTGCTCGTCGACGGCGGGATGTGGCGGCGGATGGTCGAGCAGCAGACCCGGTTGCTGTTCGCCCTCGACCGCTGGATCGAGCAGTCGGAGCAGGCGCACGAGGACCGGGCGGCGGCCGGGATCAAGGCCGGCGAGGAGGTGCGCGAGCAGGCGGACCACACCCTGCTCGCGTCGATCGGCAAGCCCGGTGCCGGCAGGTCGGGTCCCGGCCGGGCGGCCGGAAGCCGAGGACCCGCGGGCGACGACGGCACCCTCGCCGCCTGCCGCCTGGTCGCCGACGCGGCCGGGATCGACCTCGGGCCGGCCGTGGACGGCGGCCCGGGACCGGAGGGCGCGGACGCCGCCGACCGGATGAGCGCGGTCGAGCGGATCGCGGTGCGCGCCCGGCTGCGCACCCGTCCCGTACAGCTCAACGGCCGCTGGTGGCGGGAGAACTCCGGTCCCCTGGTGGGACATCGGGCCGCCAGCGGCGCCCCGGTCGCCCTGCTGTGGCGGCGCGGCGGCTACGAGGCGGTGACCCCGGCCACCGGGCGCCGCGCGAGGATCGGCAGCGCCAACGCGGCCGAATTCGCCCCCCGGGCCGTCATGTTCTACCGGCCGTTGCCCGAAGAGCCGCTGTCCGCACGCCGGTTGCTCGGCTTCTGCCTGCGCGGCACCGGCGCGGACCTGCGCGCCCTGCTGCTGGGCGGGCTGGTCGCGGTCGGCCTCGGCGCGCTGGTGCCGATCGCGACCGGCCGGGTGCTCGGCGAGTACGTCCCGAACGCCGAGAACAGCCTGATCGTCCAGACCGCGCTGGCGATCGTGGCCACCACCGTGGTCTCCACCGCGTTCATGCTGATGCAGAACACCGCCATCCTGCGGGTCGAGGGCCGGGTCGAGGCCACCCTCCAACCCGCCGTCTGGGACCGGTTGCTGAGGCTGCCGACCCGGTTCTTCGCCGAACGCTCCACCGGGGAACTGGCGAGCGCGGCCATGGGCATCAGCGCGATCCGCCGGGTGCTGTCGGGCATCAGCTCCGTGATCGTGCAGGCCGGCACGGTCGGTGCGGTGAACCTCGTCCTGCTGCTGTGGTACAGCGTGCCGCTGACGCTGGTGGCCGTCGCCCTGCTGCTCGTGGTCGGCGCGGTGTTCCTCGGCCTGGGGCTGGCCCAACTGCGCTGGCAGCGCAAGCTGGTCGTGCTCACCAACAAGCTCAACAACCTGGCCTTCCAGACGCTGCGCGGCCTGCCGAAACTGCGGGTCTCGGCGGCGGAGAGCTTCGCCTACGGCGCCTGGGCAGGGGAGTTCGCCCACAGCCGGGAGCTGCAACAGCGGGTCGGCCGGACGAAGAACCTCATCACCGTCTTCAACTCGGTGTGCCTGCCGTTCTGCACGCTCACCATGTTCATGCTGCTCGCGGGCCCGGCCCGCGGTGCCCTGTCGGCCGGCGCCTTCCTCACCTTCAACACCGCGGTGACGATGATGCTGACCTCCGTGACGCAGCTGACCGGCGCACTGCTGTCCGCCGCCGCCGTGCTGCCGCTCTTCGAGCAGGTCAAGCCGATCCTCGAAGCGGCTCCCGAAGTACGCGGCGGCAGCACGCAGCCCGGCGTGCTGTCCGGCGCGATCGAGGCGCGGAACCTCTCCTTCCGGTACGCCGACGACGCGCCGCTGGTCCTGGACGATGTGTCCTTCCGGGTCCGGCCGGGCGAGTTCACCGCGATCGTGGGGGCCAGCGGCTGCGGCAAGTCGACGCTGCTGCGGCTGCTCATCGGCTTCGACCGGCCGGTCTCCGGCGGCGTGCACTACGACGGGCAGGACCTCGCCGCCCTCGACCAGTCGGCGCTGCGCCGGCAGTGCGGGGTGGTCCTGCAGAACGCGCAGCCGTTCACCGGCTCGATCCTCGACTGCATCCGCGGCGCCGGGGCGTACACCCTCGAAGAGGCGTGGCAGGCTGCCCGACTCGCCGGGCTGGCCGAGGACATCAAGCGGATGCCGATGGGGATGCACACCGTGCTCTCGGACGGCGGCGGCGCCGTCTCGGGCGGGCAGCGGCAGCGGCTGATGATCGCCCAGGCGCTGATCCGTCGGCCCCGCATCCTCTTCTTCGACGAGGCCACCAGCGCGCTCGACAACGAGACCCAGGGCGTCGTGATGGAGAGCACCCGCGCGCTGCGGGCCACCCGGGTCGTGATCGCCCACCGGCTGTCCACGATCATGGACGCCGACCGGGTGATCGTGATGGCCGACGGCCGCGTGGCCCAGCAGGGACCGCCGGCCGAACTGCTCGCCGACACCGGCGGCCTGTTCCACCGGCTGGTCCGCCGCCAGCTGCGCTGAGCGCGCGACCGCGTCCCGAGATCCGGGCGGCGCCGTGCCAGGCGAACCGTCGGCACGTTGCGCGCCCCCGGCGGCGGTTCAGGGGAGCTTGACCGCCAGCAGGTCCGTCCGGTGGACCTCCGGGGCGGCCGCGAACATCCTCGGACCGATCTCCTTCAGGACGTCGGCGATCTTTCCGTCGAAGTGCGCGGCGCGGCCCTCCTCGTCGTCGAAGGTGTCGAAGATCCCGAACACGGTCGGGCCCTCCTTGTAGGCGAACCAGGTGACCGTGCCCTGCTCGGCGCGGGCCAGTTCCAGGGCGTCCCGGAGCGCGGCCTCCACCTCGGCGGCGCGGTCGGGCCTGGCCTCGATCCGGAGCCGGAATCCCACCTGCGACATGTGCTGCTCCCACCTCGTCGAATCCGGTCGGCGACCGCCGGCCACCACGACGCTAGGCGCCGCGCCCACGGGCCGGCAGTGGCGGACGCGGCACATTCGCTACCGTTTCCGTCATGCGCGTCGCCGTGCTCGTCCTCGACGGGGTCTTCGACTCGGGCCTGGCCGCCCTCCTCGACATCGTGCACTGCGCCAACACGCTGCGGACCCGGCTGCCCCAGCCGCCGCCCACCTGGCAGCTGACCACGGTCGGCTTCACCCGCACCGTACGCACGGGCGCGGGACACCGCGTCACCGCGGCGCCCGTCGCGCAGGCCGAGGAGTGCGACCTGCTGCTGATCCCCGGCGTGGCCGAGCGGCGCCCCGACGAGCTGGTGGCCCACCTGTCCGGCCCGCGTACGGCCCCCGCGCGGGAGCTGATCGCCCGGGCCCGCGCCCGGCGCACCCCGATCGCCACCGCCTGCGCCGGAAGCTTCCTCCTCGCCGAGGCGGGCGTCCTGGACGGCCTGCGCGCCACCACCACCTGGTGGCTCGCGCCGCTGTTCCGCCGCCGATACCCGCGGGTGACGCTCGACCAGCGGCAGATGGTGACCAGTTGCGACGGCATCACGACCGCCGGCGCGGCCTTCGGCCACATCGACCTGGGGCTGACCCTGATCCGCCGGCGCAGTCCCGCGCTCAGCGACCTGGTCGCCAACTACCTCGTCATCGACGAACGGCCCTCCCAGGCCGCCCACACCATGCCGGGCACCCTCGCCGCGTGCGACCCCACCGTCGCCGCGTTCGAGCACTGGGCCCGCGCCCACCTCGACCAGCCGCTCAGCGTCAAGGACGCTGCCGCCGCGATCGGGGTCAGCGAACGCACCCTGCAACGCACCACCCGGTCCGTCCTCGGCCTCTCGCCCGTCCGCTTCGTCCAGGACCTCCGCGTCGAACAGGCCACCCACCTCCTCCGCACCACCGACCAGACGATCGAGACCATCGCCCGCCGCGTCGGCTACGAGAGCGCCAACACCCTCCGCGTGCTGCTCCGCGACCGCACCGGCAAATCCGCCACCCAGCACCGCCCCAGCTGACCCCACCTCCCCGCCCGCCAACAACCCGGCACACCCACCAAGCGGTAGGGCCGTCGCAGGTGAGCGGGCGGCGTCGTACCTGATCGGTGGCGGCCGCTCCGCGTGGAGAGGGGAAATCCGGAGCTGGCTGTCGTCACCGTGACGTAGTATCCGGGCCTCAGCCCGAGCTGCGCGGTGGCTGCCGAGGGGGCGGAGGCATCCGCGCCCCACCGCCCTACCGCGCCGGGCTCCACCTGCTTTTTTGCTGTCCACCCTGGGGGGCCACACCTGTGCGTACGCGCAGTTCATCCATAGCGACCGCCACCGCGGTCCTGCTCGGTTCGGTGGTGCTCGGCTTCGGTGCCGCGGCACCCGTGTCGGCGACGTCGGCTCCCGCCGTCACCGTCACCTCGGACGGCGGCATCGCAGCCGACGGCCCGCTGAACCGGGTCTTCGTCGCAGACCACACCGCCGGCACCGTCTACGCCGCCGACCCGAACGGTACGAAACTCGGTTCGCTCACCGGCATCCCCGGCGTCTCCGGCCTGGCCGTCTCCACCGACGGCTCGACCCTGTACGCCGCAGCGTCCGCCTCACACGAGATCGTGGCCATCGACGCGGCCACGCTCGCCGTCGAGGCCCGCTATCCGGTCGACACCAACAAGGGGCCGACGTACGTGGCCTTCGCCGGGGACAAGCTCTGGTTCAGCTACGGCGACCAGTGGGCCGCCAGCCTGGGCTCCGTCGACCCATCCGGCACCGTGACGGTGGGGCAGACCCCGCAGAACCTGCTGTGGAATCCGGAGGCGCTGAGCGCAAGCCCGACTGAGCCGAACCTGCTGACTGCCCTCACCGAGGGCTTGTCGCCGTGCACGGTGACCGTGTTCGACGTCTCCAGCGGGACGCCGCAGACTGTGGCTGATGTGACCCCCCACGGCGGGCCCGTGGAGATCGCCGAGGACGTCGATCTCATCCCCGGCGGCGGGCTGTTGCTCAACGGCACCTACCGCATGAGCTATACCCAGAGCAACTGGACCCAGACCGGCGCGTACCCCAACACCGCCGCGGAGAGCGGCGACATCTCTCCCCACGGCATGGTCGCCCAGGTCGAGGGCGGCACGGTGCGGATCTACCGGCCCGAGGGCACCCAGCCGATCCACACCTATGCCACCAACGCCCAGACGGTCGACGCGGTCTGGGCACCGGACGAGTCGCGCGTCTACGCCCTGGAGGGCGCCTACAGCAGCAACAGCGGCTCGCCGACCAGCTACACCCTCAAGATTCTCACCGACCCGACACGCAACGTGCCGACCGTGTCGGTGAAGGCCCCCACCAGTGCGCCACGTGCCAAAAAGCTCACCGTCACCGGCAAGATCAGCGCGACGGTGCCGCTCACGGCCGGCGTCAAACTGCGGGTGACCCGCACCGACCTGGACAGCCCGAAGGGCAAGGCGCTGCCCTCGGTCACCACCGGCTCCGGCGGCACGTTCAGCTTCACCGACACCCCGCCGGCCGGCGGCACGGTGACCTACACGGTCGCGTACGCGGGTGACGCCACGCACACCGCCGTCAGCACCTCGGCCAAGGTCGCGGTCTCCCGCACCACGCCCAAGCTGACCGTCAGCAACAACGGCAAGCACTACAACTATGGCAAGAAGGTCAGTTACACGGTCCACCTCGGCTCGGAGTACAAGAACCGCACGGTGGCGGTCTACGGCGACCCGTACGGCGCCGACGAGGGCAAGCGGCTACTGAAGAGCGGCAAGGTCAGCTCCGCCGGCAACCTTTCGGTATCGGTGACCATGAACCGCAACTGGACCCTCAGTGCCGTCTACGCGGGCGACGACCGCACCGCCTCGAAGACGGTCACCACCCACGTGTACGCCTATGCTCGCGTCTCGAGCGCGCTCTCGAAGCAGTACAAGACCGCGAAGATCGGTTCCACCACCTACGCGTACTACCACAAGAAGACCGCGCCGGTGCTCACCACCAGCATGAACTACCACAAGGGCCGCAAGGTGCGGCTCGACCTGCAGCTCTACTACGGCGGCGCCTGGTACACCTCCGACTCCGAGTACTTCGCGCTCGCCTCCAACGGCAAGGTGGCGGTGAACCTGGGTGCCCCGGGCAAGTCCGGTCTCCGCGCCCGAATCCGGGCGGTCTACGTGGAGAACGGCTCCGGCGACAACGTGAACGCCACCACGTACGGCAGCTGGAAGTACATGGACTTCACCAGCTGACCTCCCACCAGAGGGGAGCGGCCCCCGCGCGGCACGTCACCACCACGCCCGGGGGCCGCTCCAAGTACGTGACGGACCATCAAGCGCGGTGTCGAGGAAGCCGGCGGCTCCAGGGGGCGCGTTCCTCCTCGACGAGCGCGCTCAACTCATCGTGCGCGGAGCCGATTTCGTCTCCGATCGGCGCGGTCAGGGAGCCGACCACTCGATCAAGGGCGGCCCGACAGCGGCGCACAACGGGTTGCCCCGTACGTCGGTGAGCCCCAGCCTCCCGACCAGCGCGCCCCGCGCGACGGCCGATTCGAGGACCTCGCGATCCACGCTGTTGAACAGCAGCTTCGCCCGCCGGAACATCGCGAAGCCGCGGTCCGGCTCGACCGTCCCCCAGGACAGGTAGACGAATCGGCCCCCGGGCCGGCCCTGCACATACGGCCCGCGCAGGTCCCATCCACCCGCGACCGCCGTGGCCGTGACCTCCAACTCCCACACCACCGACGGCGCGTCCCCCGACACCAGGCCGAGCAGTTCGCCCGGGTGCCCCCGGCGCTGCACACCGACATGAACGTTCTGGTACCCCGACGGAGCATCCGGCGACGGCCCGCACTCCCGCCCCGGCAGTTCCCGCCCCTCGATCCGCACCAGCATCACCCCATCATCCGCCTCCCGACACCTCGCCGGCCGGGAAGACCGTCACGCGTCGTCCGTGCCGGGCTGTCCGTCGGCGTGCGACCCCCGCCGGTGAACTCGCGCACCCGGTGTTGCTCGGGGGCTTCGCCTGGCCACGGGCGGTGTCGGTGCAGGCCGTTAGCGTGGCGGGGGTGAGGACGGGGAGCGCGGATACGGTTCTGGTCGTGGTGCGGGGCAACAGCGCGTCGGGGAAGTCGTCGGTCGCGGCGGGGCTGCGGGCGGGGTTCGGGCGGGGGCTGGCGATCGTCGGGCAGGACAACCTGCGGCGTACGGTGCTGCGGGAGTGGGACCGGCCGGGTGCGTCGAACGTCGGCCTGATCGGCGTGGTGGCGCGTTACGCGCTGGATCACGGCTTCCACGTGGTGGTCGAGGGCATCCTGTACGCCGGGCACTACGGATCGATGCTGGCCGAGTTGATGTCCGACCACCGCGGCGGAACGTACGCGTACTACCTGGACGTGCCGTTCGAGGAGACGCTGCGCCGGCACGCGACGAAGCCGCAGGAGGGGGAGTACGGCGAGGCGGAGATGCGCGGCTGGTACCGCGCGGCCGACCTGCTGCCAGGTGGCGTCGAAACGGTCATCGGCGCGGAGAGCGCTCTGACGGCGAGCGTCGAACGGATTCTGCGCGAGACGGGCCTGGGCAGGTGGGCGGCCGGGGAACGGTGAGGGCGGCCGCCCCGACACCGGCTGCCGGATGTACGAGTCCGCCAACCGCCCGGTCCTCGACGGGTCGCGTCACGCGTCGCGCTCGGTGTCGCCTCTCGGTCCGTGGTTCAGAAGGAGCTGAGAAGTTGGCGTGGAAGGCTGCGATCTCCTTCCGAGCGACGTGGGCCGGCGACTGCCGCTGCTCGCCGCGCTCGTCACCTTCCGTGGAGAAACGCCCATGAGCCTGACGCACATAGACGGACTGCCGGCGCACATCCTGTTCGTGCACTTCGTGGTGGTGCTGGTGCCGTTGACGGCGCTGGCCGCGGTGGTGTGCGCGGTGCAGCCCAGGTACGCCCGGCGCTTGGGGCTGGTGCTTCCGCTGCTGGGGCTGGTGACGTTGGGGCTCGTGCCGGTCACCACGCACGCGGGTGAGTGGTTGCAGTCCCGGGTGGGCAACGACCCGCTCATCCGCAAGCACACGGAGTTGGGCGACGGTCTGCTGCCCTGGGCCATCGGTCTGTTCCTGGTGACGCTCGGGGTGTGGTGGCTGGGGCGGCGCCTTGCGCGGCCCGTGGAGGCGGCGGCGGACGGCCCCGCGGCCGGTGGCGCGCGGTGGAGGTCGCCGGCGTCGCTGCGTACGGTGGCCGCGGTGCTGGCCGTCGTCGTGTCCGCCGGTGCCGTCGTGGACGTCTACCGGATCGGGGAGTCCGGCGCGAAGGCGGCCTGGCACGACAACTACGACAAGTCCGCCGGTGGCCAGCACGGCTGACGGCATGTCAGAGCGGGCGTTGGTGCCGGACGACGGTGCCGCGCCACCGGACTTCCCGGTATCACCCGGCACCCCGGCGTCGCCCGGCGCCCCGGCATCACCCGGCACCCGCGCGGCGCCCGGGCAGAGTGACGGTGAACGAGGTCCGGCCCGGCCGGCTGCGTACCTCCGCGGTGCCCCCATGCGCGGTGGCGACCGCCTGCACGATCGCCAGGCCGAGACCGGCTCCGTGGCCCTGGGCCCCGGGGCGGGTGTGGTCGGCGCGGGCGAAGCGCTCGAAGACCGTGTCGAGGATGTCCGCGGGGATGCCGGGACCGTCGTCCTCGACCACGAGGCGGGTGCTCGCCCGGTCCTGGCGGAGCCGGACGGTGACGCGGGTGCCGGCGGGCGTGTGCTGGTGGGCGTTGGCCAGCAGGTTTCCGGTGATCTGCTGGAGCCGCAGCGGGTCCCCGGTGGTCGTGATCGGGGCCTCCGGCAGGTCGAGGACCCAGCGGTGGTCGGGCCCCGTGGCGCGCGCGTCGTCGACGGCGTCCAGGACGAGCCGGGTGAGGTCGACCGGGTCGCGGGCCAGCGGCCGGCCGGCGTCGAGGCGGGCGAGCAGCAGCAGGTCGTCGACCATGCCACCCATCCGGACCGACTCCGCGGTGATCCGTTCCAGCGCGCGCGCCACCCCGGGCGGGACGGGTTCCGGGTGGAGGCGGGCCAGTTCGGCGTGGCCGCGGATGGCGGCGACGGGGGTGCGCAGCTCGTGGCTGGCGTCGGCGGCGAACCGGCGCAGCCGCTCCTCGCTGGCGTGCCGCCTGCCCAGCGCGTTCTCGACATGGCCGAGCATCCGGTTGAGCGCGATGCCGACCTGCCCGACCTCGGTACGCGGGTCGGTGTCCGGTACCCGGTCGGGCAGGGCCACCTCGCCGCTGGCCAGCGGCAGCGCGGTCACCGAGGCCGCGGTGGCGGCGACCCGGCGCAGCGGCCGCAGGGACCAGCGCACCCAGAACGCCCCGGCCGCGCCCGCGACCAGCAGGGCGCCGCCGAAGACGGCGCCCTCCACCGCCACCAGGCGGGTCACCGCGTCCTCCACCCCGCTGAGCGGCAGGCCGGTCACCAGGACGTCCCCGTCGTCGCCGTCGACGGCCTTCACCAGGTAGTCGTCCAGGGCCGACAGCTCCAGCCGGTGGCTGCGGCCGTCGACCGGGACCGCGGCGATGGCCGCCTTGTCGCCGGCCGTCAGGGTCACGGACGTGTCGGCCCCCGACCGTACGATGCCGGCCGCGGTGACCTTTCCGTGCAGGAGCCGGGCGCCGAACGTACCGGGTGCCTGGCGGCGGGTGTCCACGTGCGCGTTGTCGGCGTCCGGCTCGCCCGGCCCGCGGTGTTCGAGGCTGGCCGGGAACGTCCCGCCGGCCTGGGTGAGCTGCTGGTCCAGCCGGTCGGTGAGGAAGGAGCGCAGCGTGAGGACGGCCGCGATCCCCACCGCGGCGCAGCTCACCGCGAGGAGCACCACCAGGCCGCAGATGAGCCGGGCCCGCAGCGTGCGCGGCAGCAGCCGCCTCACTGCGGCGCGGCTTTCAGCACGTATCCCGCTCCCCGCACGGTGTGGATCATCGGCTCCCGGCCGGCGTCGATCTTCCGGCGCAGGTAGCTGATGTAGAGCTCCACCACGTGGGCCTGGCCACCGAAGTCGTACGACCACACCTGGTCGAGGATCTGCGGCTTGCTCAGCACCCGGCGCGGGTTGCGCATGAGGTACCGCAGGAGCTCGAACTCCGTCGGCGACAGGTCGATCGCCTCCCCGCCGCGGGTGACCTCCCGCGCGTCCTCGTCGATCGTGAGGTCGCCGACCACCAGCAGCGCCGCGTCGTCGCGCTCCCGGGTCATCCCGGCGCGGCGCAGCAGGCCGCGCAGCCGGGCGAGGACCTCCTCCAGGCTGAACGGCTTGGTGACGTAGTCGTCGCCGCCGGCGGTGATGCCCGCGATCCGGTCCTCGACGGAGTCCCGCGCGGTGAGGAAGAGCACGCACACGTCGGGACGGGCCGCCCGCAGGCCACGCAGCGCGGTCAGCCCGTTGCCGTCGGGCAGCATGATGTCGAGGACGACCGCGTCGGGCTGGAAGTCCCTGCCCTCGGCGAGGGCGGTCGCGAGGTCGCCCGCGGTACGCACCTGCCAGCCCTCGTAGCGCAGCACACCGGCCAGCACCTCGGTGAGGTCGGGCTCGTCGTCGACCACGAGCACCCGGACCGGTGAGCCGTCGGGCCTGGTGAGGGGCGCGGGCTGAACGCGCGGGGCGAATTCCATGGTCCGTCCAGCATCCCCCGGCGCGGCGGTGGCGTGGCGCACCACTTCCTTTGAATCGGCTCTGAACCTTCTCAATCCGCTGTGACTCCCGCCCCGGAACGCGGTCTCAGAGCTGGTTGAGAGGTTTCCCCCGCACAGTGGCCGTGCAGGGCGAAGGAAAGGACATTCCGTATGACCACCACCTACGGCCCGCGCCAGGCGCGGCACGCGGTGGCACCGCCAGGGCGGCGGCGCTCCCCGGCGGGACCGGTGCTCGCCCTCGGCTGGGCGGGCGCGGCCGCGGTCCTGGCGCTGTGGTGGCAGGACACCGGCGCCGTCGTCGGCACCGCGGACTGGCTGATCGGCGCCGGCCGGATCGCCGGACTGCTCTGCGGCTACACCTGCGTGCTGCTGGTCGGCCTGATGGCGCGGGTCCCCGTACTGGAACAGGGCGTGGGCAGCGACCGGGTGGCCCGCTGGCACGCCGCGCTGGGCCGCTACACGGTGTGCCTGCTGCTCGCGCACGTCACCTTGATCCTGTGGGGCTACGCGGTGCAGGCCCACACCGGCGTGGTCGGCGAGACCACGACGGTCGTCCTGACCTATCCCGACATGCTCAAGGGCACCATCGGCGGGGCGCTGCTGATCGCCGTCGGCGTGGTCTCCGCCCGGGCGGTACGCCGCAGGGTCCGCTACGAGACCTGGTACTACCTGCACCTGCTGACCTACCTGGCGGTCTTCCTCGCCTTCTGGCACCAGCTTGCCCTCGGCGCGGACTTCTCCTCCCACCCCCTGGCCCGCGGCTTCTGGTACGCGCTGTACGGGGCGGCCGCCGCGGCCGTGCTCTGGTACCGGGTCGCGGCGCCGCTGCGGCTGAACCTGCGGCACCGGCTCCGGGTGGCGCAGGTGGTCCAGGAGACGCCGGAGGTGGTGTCGGTGATCGTGCGCGGCGAGCGGCTGCCGCGACTGGCCGCCCGGCCGGGGCAGTTCCTGCGCTGGCGCTTCCTGGCCCCCGGGCTGTGGTGGACCGCCAGCCCCTACTCGCTGTCCACGGCGCCGCGGCCGGACCTGCTGCGTATCACCGTCAAGGCGGTGGGCGACCACAGCGCGGCACTCGCCCGGCTGCGGCCCGGCACCCGGATCTGGGCCGAAGGGCCGTACGGCGCGCTGACCGCGGACCGCAGGACCCGGCAGAAGGTGCTGTTGCTCGCCGGCGGGGTCGGGGTCACGCCGCTGCGGGCCCTGTTCGAGTCGCTGCCCGCGCGGCCCGGCGACCTGACCCTGATCTACCGGGCCCGCACGGCCGGGGACCTGGCGCTGCGCGGCGAGCTGGAGGCGATAGCCCGTTCCCGCGGTGCCCGCCTGCACTACCTGCTCAACGAAGCCGACGGCCGCAGCCCGCGGCTGACCGCCGACTTCCTGGGCGCCGCCGTCCCCGACGTCGCCGAGCACGACGTCTACCTGTGCGGACCGCCCGGCATGGCCCGCGCGTCGTACGAGGCGCTGCGCAGCGCCGGGGTACCGGCCCGCCACATCCACCACGAGTCGTTCGAACTGTGAGGCGCCCGTGAACAGCCTCGCCGGCCGCCCGTCGCGGCGGGTCCTGCTCAGCACGCTGGTGACCGTCAGCGGTATGCTGCTCCTGCTCGGTCTCAAGCCGCACACGACAGCGGGGGCGGCCGCTGCGGCCGGAGCACCCGGTGCGGGCGGGGCGGCCACCCCACCCGCCGTCCCCGCCCCGTCCGCCTCCGCGACCGCGCCCTCCGCGGGCTCGGGCGGCACGACGGGGACCCGCACCGTGCAGGGCGACACGATCCAGACCCGTTACGGGCCCGTACAGCTCCGGGTCACCCTGAACGCCGGCAGGATCACCGCCGTGTCCGCCGTCCAGGTGCCGGACAGCGGGCCCCGGGACCAGGAGATCACCGGCTTCGCCGTACCCCAACTCACGCAGGAGGCGATCGCCGCGCAGAGCGCGCACATCGACACCGTCTCGGGGGCGACCTACACCAGCGAGGGCTACATCCAGTCCCTGCAGAGCGCCCTGGACAAGGCGGGGAGCTGACGATGGCGGACGACGGCGCCCGGCTGCGCAGGGTCGAGCACACCATGGGCACGGTCTTCTCCTTCGACGTCCGCGGCGCGGGACCGCGCGCCGCCGCGGCCCTCGAAGCCGCGGTGGCGTGGCTGCACCACGTGGACGAGACGTTCTCGACGTACCGGCCCGCGAGCCAGATCAGCCGGCTGGCGGCCGGGACGCTGGCGCTGTCGGCCTGTTCGCCCGAGGTGTGGGAAGTGCTCCGGCTCTGCGAGGCCGCCGAACGCCGCAGCGGCGGCTGGTTCAGCGCGCGGTACGCGGGCGACTTCGACCCCACCGGACTGGTCAAGGGATGGGCGGTGGAACGGGCCGCCGCGATGGTCTCCTCCGCCGGCGCCGACGCGGTGTGCGTCAACGGCGGCGGCGACGTGCAGGTGCACGGCGGTCCCTGGCGGATCGGGGTGAGCGACCCGCTGCGCAGGGGCGCACTGGCCACCGTCGTGCACGCCGACGGCGAACTCGCCGTCGCCACCTCCGGCCCCGCCGAACGCGGCTGCCACATCGTCGATCCCGCGACCGGCCGCCCGCCGGCCGCCGCGCTCGCCTCGCTGACCGTGGTCTGCCGCGGCCTGACCGACGCCGACACGTACGCCACCGCCGGCTACGCCATGGGCGAGAGCGCCCGCGCCTGGCTGGGGTCCCTGCCCCACACCCGGTCCTTCGCGGTCACCGCGGACGGCAGCACGTGGAGCACCGGCGGGTCCGGCGACTGATCCTGCACCCGCGCGTCCCGTTCCTCCACCCGCGCTTCACCGCCCCCCACCCGCGCATTCCGCCGGCAGCCCGCCGCAACGCCGACGGCAACCCGCCGCACCGTCGACGGGAAGGCGCCGCAGGCCGTCCCGCTTCGGCGGTCAGCCGGTGATCATGCGGCCGCTTCCGGGGCGATCTCCTCGATCAACCCCTCGACCAGGGTCCTGATCTCGTCGCGGATCGGACGGACGGCCTCGACGCCCTGCCCGGCCGGGTCCGGCAGCTTCCAGTCGAGGTAGCGCTTGCCGGGGAAGACCGGGCAGGTGTCGCCGCAGCCCATGGTGACGCACACGTCCGACTCCCGTACCGCGTCGCTGGTGAGGATCTTGGGGGTCGCGCCGGAGATGTCGATGCCGACTTCCTTCATGGCCTCGACGGCGGCGGGGTTGACCGCGTCGCCGGGCGCGGAGCCGGCGGAGCGGACCTCGACGCGGTCGCCGGCCAGGTGGGCCAGCCAGGCGGCGGCCATCTGGGAGCGGCCGGCGTTGTGGACGCAGACGAACAGCACGGACGGCTTGGGGCCGGGCGTCTCGGTCATGGAAGGCTCTTTCGTCTCGTGGGCGGCATCGCGGCACCGCGGCACCGCGGCACCGCGGCATCGCGGCACCGCTGCAACGACATCAGCGACCGCTGGTATCAGCGAGCAATGATGTGAGAGTATCAGTGCATGCTGACTTCAGTCGATGCTGATGTGATCCGGGTGCTGGGCGATTCGCTCCGCCTGCGGATCGTGACCCTCCTGGCGCGCGAGACGCTGTGCACGACGCACCTGGTCGAGGAGACCGGGGCCAAACAGACCAACCTGTCCAACCACATGAAGGTGCTGCGCGAGGCCGGTCTGGTGGAGACCGAGCCCTGCGGCCGGTTCACCTACTACAAGCTCAAGCCCGAGGTCCTGGCCGGACTGTCGGAGCAGTTCGCTCAGCTCGCCGCGTCCGCCGTCGCCGCCGGGCAGAACAAGAGGTCCTGCCCGTGACCACCGCGGAACCCGCCACGCCCGCCGCCGACGGCGGTGCTCCGGTGGCCGCCGGGACCGGCTCCGTGGTGAGGAGACTCTCCGCCCTGGACCGCTACCTGGCGGTGTGGATCGTGATCGCCATGGCCGTCGGCATCGGCTTGGGCCGGGCGATCCCCGGCCTGAACAGTGCCCTGGCCAAGGTGGAGATCGGCGGGGTGTCCCTGCCGATCGCGATCGGGCTGCTGGTGATGATGTACCCGGTGCTGGCGAAGGTCCGCTACGACCGCCTCGACCGGGTCACCGGCGACCGCAAGCTCATGGCGTCCTCCCTGGTCGTCAACTGGATCGTCGGACCCGCGGTGATGTTCGCCCTCGCGTGGTCGTGCCTGCCGGACCTGCCCGCCTACCGCACCGGCCTGATCATCGTCGGCCTGGCCCGCTGCATCGCCATGGTCGTCATCTGGAACGACCTCGCCTGCGGCGACCGCGAAGCCGCCGCCGTGCTGGTCGCGCTCAACTCCGTCTTCCAGGTCGTCGCCTTCAGCCTGCTGGGCTGGCTCTACCTCGACGCGCTGCCCCGGTGGCTCGGCCTGGGCGACGGCCAGGGCCTGGACGTACCGGTGTGGAAGATCGCGGTCAACGTCGCGGTCTTCCTCGGGGTGCCGCTGCTGGCCGGGTTCCTCACCCGCCGCGTCGGCGAGCGGAGGATGGGCCGCGACGCCTACGAGGCCGGGTTCCTGCCGAGGATCGGGCCGTGGGCGCTGTACGGGCTGCTGTTCACGATCGTCATCCTCTTCGCCCTCCAGGGCAGGACGATCACCCGCGAGCCCGGCGACGTGGCCCGCATCGCGCTGCCGCTGCTCGCCTACTTCGCCCTCATGTTCTTCGGCACGTTCGCGCTCGGCAAGAGCCTCGGGCTGCCCTACGACCGCACCGCCACGCTGGCGTTCACCGCGGCCGGCAACAACTTCGAACTGGCCATCGCGGTCGCCATCGCGACCTTCGGCGTCACCTCCGGCCAGGCCCTGTCCGGCGTCGTCGGCCCGCTCATCGAGGTCCCGGTCCTCATCGGACTGGTCCATGTCGCCCTCGCCCGGCGGGAGAAGTTCGGAGCCGGGGAGACGGCGACCACGCCGTGACCCGTGGGCCCCTTGACCCGCGGGCCTCTTGACCCGCGGGCCCCTCGGCCCCCACGGGGCGGCTCCGCGTCAGGAACGCAGATCGAGCAACGCGGACATGCCCGCCACCACCGACGGCTCGACGGTGTAGTACACCCACGTGCCGCGTCGCTCCGAAGTGAGAAGTCCGGCCTCGCGGAGCTTCTTCAGGTGGTGGGAGACGGTCGGCTGGGAGACCCCGACGTCCTGGATGTCGCACACGCACGCCTCGCCACCCGGGTGCGACGCGATCTTCGAGAACAGCCGCAGCCGTACGGGGTCGGACAGCGCCTTGAACATCGCGGCCATCTTCTCCGCGTCGGCGGCCGACAGCTCGCCCGCGGTGATCGGCGGGCAGCACGGCACCGCCGGGGCGTCCTGGAGGACCGGCAGCTCGACCATCCCAGAGTTCGACATGTGTCTATGTTGACACTCATCAATAAGAGAGGCAACCTTCGATATATCGACGGACATCGAAACAGCGGCGCCGGTCTCCGCACCGGGTCGCGCTGGAAGAAGGGCACAGTCATGCCAGCACCCGCCACCACCGAGCTGCCGGTCGTCGTCATCGGCGCCGGCCCCATCGGGCTCGCCGCGGCCGCCCACCTGGTCGACCGCGGCCTGACCCCGCTGGTCCTGGAGCGCGGCCCGGCCGCCGCGGACGCGGTACGCGGCTGGTCCCACGTGCGGCTGTTCTCCACCTGGGCCGAGCTGACCGACCCCGCGGCCGAGAAGCTGCTCACCCCCGCCGGCTGGGCGAAGCCGGACCCGGGCACGTATCCGACCGGCGGAGACTGGATCGGGCGCTACCTGCAACCGCTCGCCGATCTCCTCGGCGACGCGGTGCGCTACGGCGCGACCGTCACCGGCGTCTCCCGCCTCGGCCGGGACCGGATCGTGGACGCCGACCGTGACAGCCGGCCCTTCACCGTCCACTACGCCCTCGCCGACGGAACGGAGGAGCGGGTGCCCGCCCGCGCGGTGATCGACGCCTCCGGCACCTGGTCCCTCCCCTCGCCCGCGGGTGCCAACGGCCTGCCGGCCCTCGGCGAACACGCGGCGGCCGACCGCATCTCCTACCGCGTCCCCGACCTCGGCGACCCGGCCGTCCGGGCCCGGTACGCGGGCAGGCGCACCGCGGTCATCGGCTCCGGCGCCTCCGCCTTCACCGCCCTGGCCTCGCTCGCCGATCTGGCGAAGGCCGGCGACGGGCCGGGCACGCACGCGGTGTGGGTGCTCCGCCGCGGCATCTCCGGCTCGACCTTCGGCGGCGGCAGCGCCGACCAGCTCCCCGCCCGCGGCGCTCTCGGCCTCGCCGCCAAGGCCGCGGTCGACCACGGCCACGCGGACGCCGTCACCGGGTTCCGCACCGAAGCGATCGAACGCGACGCCGACGGCAGGCTGGTCGTGATCGGCGACGACGGGCAGCGCCTGGAGCCGGTGGACGAGGCGATCGTCCTGACCGGCCTGCGGCCGGACCTGGGCTTCCTGTCCGAACTGCGCCTCGGCCTGGACGAACGCCTCCAGGCCCCGCTCGCGCTCGCGCCGCTCATCGACCCCAACCAGCACTCCTGCGGGACCGTCTACCCCCACGGCCACCGCGAACTGTCCCACCCCGAGACCGGCGTCTACCTGGTCGGCATGAAGTCCTACGGCCGCGCCCCGACGTTCCTGGCGATGACCGGCTACGAGCAGGTCCGCTCGGTCGTCGCCGCCCTCGCCGGCGACCTCGAATCCGCCGATCGGGTCGAACTCACCCTCCCCGAAACCGGGGTGTGCGGCGGCGCCGGCCTCTTCGACGACCCCGCCGCCGTGCAGGGCGGCGGCGGATGCTGCGTGCCCGCGCCCGTCGCACAGTTGGTGCAGATCGGCGCCTCCGCCCCGGCGTCCGCCGAGGGCGAGGAGGGGCCGGCGGCCGGCTGCTGCGGCTGACGGTTGACGGCTGGCGGTTGAGCACCTCGGGCGGGACCCGGGCCGCGCTGTAGTAGCCGGGGGCGAGCCGGTCGGGACGGGGACGGGCCGGGGCGCCCCGCACGTCAGAC
>NZ_JBFBIV010000112.1:0-22761 GCF_040702025.1 Streptomyces sp. NPDC088194
CGGGCCGCCCCGTCCCACGGCCGCCGGCCGTCCTCAGCCGTCAGCCGTCAGCCGTCAGCCCTCGGTCAGCCGCCGAGCACTCCCGAGACCATCGCCTTGGCCTCGTCCTGCACCCGGGCCAGGTGCTCCGGGCCCTGGAACGACTCGGCGTAGACCTTGTAGACGTCCTCGGTGCCCGACGGGCGCGCGGCGAACCAGGCGCTGTCGGTGCAGACCTTGATGCCGCCGAGCGGGGCGCCGTTGCCGGGCGCCTCGGTGAGCACGGCGGTGACCGGCTCGCCGGCCAGTTCGCGGGCGGGCACCTGGTCGGGCGAGAGCTTGGCCAGCACGGCCTTCTGCGCGCGGTCGGCGGGCGCGTCGATCCGGGCGTAGGCGGGCGTGCCGAACTTCGCGGTGAGGTCCGCGTAGTGCTCCGAGGGGCTGCGGCCGGTGACCGCGGTGATCTCGGCGGCGAGCAGCGCCAGCAGGATGCCGTCCTTGTCGGTGGTCCACACGCTGCCGTCGCGGCGCAGGAACGACGCGCCCGCGGACTCCTCGCCGCCGAAGGCGAGGGTGCCGCCGAGCAGCCCGTCCACGAACCACTTGAAGCCGACCGGGACTTCGGTGAGGGTGCGGCCCAGACCGGCCACCACCTTGTCGATCATCGACGAGGAGACCAGGGTCTTGCCGATCGCCAGGTCCTCGCCCCACTGCTCGCGGTGCCCGGCGAGGTAGTCGATCGCCACCGCCAGGTAGTGGTTGGGGTTCATCAGGCCGCCGTCGGGGGTGACGATGCCGTGCCGGTCGGCGTCCGCGTCGTTGCCGGTGGCGACGTCGTACTCGTCCTTGCGCGCGATCAGCGACGCCATCGCGTACGGCGAGGAGCAGTCCATCCGGATCTTGCCGTCCCAGTCGAGCGTCATGAACCGCCAGGTCGGGTCGGCGTACGGGTTGACCACGGTGAGGTCCAGGCCGTGGCGTTCGGCGATCTCGCCCCAGTAGCCGACCGAGGCGCCGCCGAGCGGGTCGGCGCCGATCCGCACGCCCGCGCGGCGGACCGCCTCCAGGTCGAGGACGTGCGGCAGGTCGTCGACGTACCCGCCGCGGAAGTCGTGGCGGCCGGTGGTGTCGGCGGCCAGCGCCCGGGCGTAGGGGATGCGGCGCACCTCCCGCAGGCCGTCCGCGATCAGCGCGTTGGCGCGGTCCTGAATCCAGCCGGTCGCGTCGGAGCCGGCCGGGCCGCCGGTGGGCGGGTTGTACTTGAAGCCGCCGTCGCGCGGCGGGTTGTGCGAGGGGGTGACGACGACACCGTCCGCGAGACCGGTGGTACGCCCCCGGTTGTACGTCAGGATGGCGTGCGAGACGGCCGGGGTCGGGGTGAAGCCGTCGGCGGCGTCGATCAGGACGGTCACGTCGTTCGCGGCGAACACCTCCAGCGCGGTGACCCGCGCGGGCTCGGACAGCGCGTGCGTGTCCGCGCCGAGGAACAGCGGGCCGTCGGTGCCCTGCGCGGCGCGGTACTCGCAGATGGCCTGGCTGGTGGCGGCGATGTGGTCCTCGTTGAACGCCGTGTCCAGCGCCGAGCCGCGGTGCCCGGAGGTGCCGAACGCCACCCGCTGCCCGGGCTCGCCCGGGTCGGGGTGCAGGGCGTAGTACGCGGTGACCAGCCGGGGTACGTCGACCAGGTCCTCCGGCCGGGCGGGTGTTCCGGCACGCTCGTGCGGCATCCTGCACTCCTTCTCGCTGCTGGCTGTCGTGGTGGGTGGCCTGCCCTGCCCGCCTATTCTCACGCGGCCGCCCCGCCGTGCCGACACGGCCTCGCCGCAAGGTCCGCATCTGCGCCGCGGCCCTAGGATGGTGACGCTTCGGCAGGTGTGGGCACCCGGCGTGGGCGCACCCGGCGCGCGGGAGAGGCGGAGGCGATGGCCACGGCAGAGCTGCCGGCATCGGACGGGGTGCGGATGGCGTCCCGCACCGGGCGGTGGGTGCTGGCCTGTTCGGTGCTCGGCTCGGGCATGGCGATGCTGGACGGCACCATCGTCAACATCGCGCTGCCGAGGATCGGCGAGGACCTGGGCGCGTCGCTGGCCACCCTGCAGTGGACGGTCAACGGCTACCTGCTGACGCTGGCCGGGCTGATCCTGCTCGGCGGCGGGCTCGGCGACCGGTACGGGCGGCGGCGGGTGTTCACGATCGGCGTGGTGTGGTTCGCGCTGGCGTCCGCGCTGTGCGGGATCGCGCAGGACAGCGCCATGCTGATCGCCTCCCGGGCCCTGCAGGGGGTGGGCGGCGCGCTGCTGACGCCCGGTTCGCTCGCGCTGGTGCAGTCCACGTTCCGGCCGGAGGACCGGGCGAAGGCGGTCGGCGCGTGGTCGGGCCTGGGCGGCGTGGCGGGCGCGGTCGGCCCGTTCCTGGGCGGCTGGCTGGTGGACGGGCCGGGCTGGCGGTGGATCTTCTTCATCAACGTGCCGCTGGGCGCGGTGGTCGTGGCGATCGCGGCGCGGCACGTGCCGGAGAGCCGCGACCGCACCGCCTCCGGGTCCTTCGACATCGCCGGGGCGGCACTGGCCGCGCTGTGCCTGGCCGGGATCACCTACGCGCTGATCACCGCGTCGAGCCATCCCTCGCCGCTGAAGGTGGGGCTGCCGGTACTCGCCGGGGTGCTGTGCGGGGTGGCGTTCCTGCGCACCGAACGGGTCAGGGAGCATCCGATGCTGCCGCTGAACATCTTCTCCTCCCGGCTGTTCACCGCGATGAACCTGGTGACGCTGTGTCTGTACGCGGCGATCGGCGGGGTGTTCTTCCTGCTGCCGGTGCAGTTGCAGATCGCCGCCGGGTACAGCGCGCTGCGCGCGGGCCTGGCGACGCTGCCGGTCACCGTGCTGATGCTGCTGCTCTCCGCGCCCGCGGGCGCGCTCGCCCAGCGGATCGGGCCGCGCCGGCCGCTCACGGTGGGGCCGCTGCTCGCCGCCGCGGGCATGCTGCTGCTCACCCGGATCTCGCCGGGCTCCTCCTCCTACCTGGTGGACGTGCTTCCCGCGGTGGTGGTGCAGGGGCTCGGCATGAGCCTGTTCGTGGCGCCGCTGACCGCCACCGTCCTCGCGTCGGTCGAGGTCGACCACGCCGGCGTGGCCAGCGGCGTCAACAACGCGGCGGCCCGGGTCGCGCAGCTCCTCATCGTCGCCGCCCTGCCGCTGGCCATCGGGCTGTCCAACAAGGCGTACACCTCGCCGCACGCAGTCAACGACGCCTTCGGCAAGGCGATGGTGATCTGTGCGGGCCTGTGCGCGGCCGGCGCCGCGCTCGCCGCCTTCCTCGTGCCCTCCGGGACGGCGCTCTCGGAGGGTGAGGCTGACTCCGCGGAGCCGCAGTGCGCTGCCAACTGCGGGTTCTCCGCGCCTCCCTTGGAGCCGGGTAGTTCCCGGGTGCTCTGAGCCCCGGGTTGCCCCGTCCTGCCCGTTCAGGGACCTTGCGGTCCGCCGTGGCTGGTCCCTGGCGGCGCTCAGCCGGGCAGATCGTCGGGTGGGGCCACTTCCGTGAGGAGCAGTTCCAGGACGGGAAGTGCCGCGCTGAGCGTCTCCCGCTGCTCCGGTGTCAGCCGGCCCATGCGGCGGGCGAGGAGTTCGGACCGTTCGCGCCGGATACGGTCGAGCAGGGCGCGGCCCTCTCCGTGGATGCTGACCAGCCAGGACCGCCCGTCACTGGGGTCGGGCTCCTTCCCGATCAGCCCGGCCTCGGCCAGCGGCCGCACCGTACGCGTGAGGGTCGGCGCGGCGACCTGCTCGCGCGCGGCGAGCTCGCCGAGCCGGATCGGCCCGAACTGCTCGATCCTGGCGAGTGCCGAGAGCTGCGCGTAGGTCAGGTTGAGGTCGTCCGCCGACGCCTGCGCGAGCTGGCGGTACAGGCGGGCGACGATCAGTGCGACGGCGGCCGGTGAGGCGCCCCCGCGCCCGTCGTGCTCGGTCATGGCGGGGGCGCCTCCTTCGGCCGTACGGTGTCAGCCCTGCTTCTCGGTGACCTTGCGGGAGCGGATCAGGGACGCACCCGCCGCCACCAAGGACATCACGATCGCCAGGGCGAACACCACGACCAGGCCGTCGTGGAAGGGCCCGGAGATCAGGTGCGGGAAGAACTCCCGTCCGGTGAGCGTGTGTGCGTGCTGCTTGGACAGCTTGCCGAGCAGGTCGGGGCCGAGCAGTTGCTGGATCGGGTTGTACCCGAGGAACGCGGCGAACAGGGTGCCGACCGGGGGCAGGTTCGCCACCTGGTGGGCGTTGGCCGCCGGCACACCCTGGGCGGTCAGCCCGGTGCTGAGGGTGTTCGGCAGCGAGCGGGCCAGCCCGGCCACCATGAGCGAGAAGAACACGCCGATGGACAGCACCATGCCGGCGTTCTGGAAGGTCGCCCGCATGCCGGAGGCCGCGCCGCGGGACTCCGCGGGCACGCTCGCCATGATGATCGAGGTGTTGGGCGCGGCGAACAGGCCGCCGCCGAGGCCGTTGAGGAACACCACGAGCGCGAAGACCCAGTAGCTGAAGTTCGTCGGGATGAGCAGCAGCCCGGCGAACGAGCCGGCCATCACCACGAAGCCCGCGGAGGCGAACAGCCGGGCACCGTACCGGTCGGAGAGCGCCCCCGCGACGGGGCCGGCGGCCAGGAAGCCGACGGTCAGCGGCAGCAGGTAGATGCCCGCCCACAGCGGGGTGTCGGCGTAGTTGTAGCCGTGCAGCGGCAGCCAGATGCCCTGCAACCAGATGATCAGCATGAACTGCAGGCCGCCGCGGGCGATGGAGCCGAGCAGGGTGGCCGCGTTGCCGCCGGCGAAGGCGGCGTTGCGGAAGAGTTCGAGCGGGAACATCGGTTCGGCGACGCGCGACTCGATCAGGCAGAACACGATGATCAGCGCGACGCCGCCGATCAGCCCGGCCAGCACCCACGGGTTGGTCCAGCCCATGGTGTGGCCGCCGTAGGGCTGGATGCCGTAGGTGATGCCGGCGAGCAGCGCGGTCAGGCCGACGGCGAAGGTGATGTTGCCCCACCAGTCCATCTTCGCGGGGCGGCGGATGCCGGTGTCGTGCAGGGAGCGGTAGGCCCACACGGTGCCGATCAAGCCGATCGGGACGTTCACCCAGAAGATGGAGCGCCAGTTCCACTCGGCGAGCAGGCCGCCGAGCACCAGGCCGATGAAGGAGCCGGCGATGCCGGCCACCATGTTCACGCCGAGCGCCATGCCGCGCTGCCGGGCCGGGAAGGCGTCGGTGATGATCGCCGCCGAGTTGGCCATCAGCATGGAGCCGCCGACCGCCTGGGCGACGCGCCAGCCGATCAGCCACAGGGCGCCGCCGCCGCCGTGCATCGGGTCGACGGACAGGATCACCGAGGTGATGGTGAAGATCAGGAAGCCCGCGTTGTAGATCTTCACCCGGCCGAGGATGTCGCCGAGCCGGCCGAGGGTGACCACCAGGACCGCGGTGACGAGCATGTAGCCCATCAGCATCCACAGCAGGTAGCTGACGTTGCCGGGCTGGAGGGGGTCGAGGTGGATGCCGTTGAAGATGGCGGGCAGTGAGATGAGCACGATCGAGGCGTTGATCGTGGCGATGAGCATGCCGAGGGTCGTGTTGGACAGGGCCACCCACTTGTAGTGCGGATGGTCGGCGGCGATACGCGGGGGACGCCGTCGTATTCGTGTCGTCGAGTCTTCTTCGGTCGCCATGCGGCGGTCACACCCCAGCCGGAGAGCAGTTAGTTAACTTAGGTTAAGTAACTCTAGCACCGGAGGTGCCTGCCTTGCAGGGCGGTTCGAGGGCGTCGCGGGGGTGCGGGGAGCGCGCGTTCGACAGGCGCGCTCCCCTGGATTCCCGGGCTCTACGGCGGGGTTGAGGTCAGCGGCGGCGCAGCAGGATGCCCCGGATGTAGGCGGCCTGGCCGGCGTGCTGGAGGTCGTCGCCGATCACGCTGATCAGGCGGACCCCGAGGGTGACGGGCGGGTCCCAGCGCTCGTCGACGACCTGGTCGAGGTCGTCGTCGGTCAGGCCGCCGAGGTAGTCGAGGGTGGCCGCGTGCACGGCGTCGTAGTAGCCGGTGAGCAGGGCCGGGTCGGCGACCTCGACCTGCCCGGACTGCGCGGCGCTGTGGCCGTAGCCGATCGCGCCGGCGGGGAAGGGCAGGTCGAAGCGCTTGTCCCAACCGTCGGCGGTCCAGACCTGTTCGCGGCCGGCCACGTCGGCGACGTGGTCGTCCTGGACCCGGGCGAGGTGCCAGACCAGCCAGCCGATCGAGTTGGCCTCGTCGTCCAGCCGTACGGCCACCTCCTCGGCGGTCAGACCGTCGACGGCGGAGTGCACGACCTCCTGGATACGGCCGTAGGCGTCGGCGAGGACTTCAGCGGTGTTCATCGAGTGCTCCAGCGGCTTGTCGGAGGTGCTTGCCCCCAGGGAACTTCCAGCAGCCCTCGCATTCTTCCCGCCGACCTCGCCGCCGGCGCGCACCCGCCACGCAGGGCGTGCCCGTGTCCATGGTGCGGACACGGGCACGCCCCGGGCGCGTTCTGCTCTCCTGGCTGTCGATCCCTCCTCTCACCCCGTCAGCCGGGGCGCGGGCCTCAGTTGTTCACGTTGATGGTGAAGGTGGACGTGGTGTTCTCGATGTCCACCGCGTTGTCGCTCTCGGTCAGTCCGTTGATCGTCACCGATCCGTCGGCCGGCCCCTGGCCCGCTTCCGGTTGCGGGTTGGCCCACAGACCGAAGCCGGACTTCGCGTCGTAGGTGTCACCGCTCTTGTGCGCGCCGGTCACCGACAGGTCGGTGATGGTGGTGTCGGTGATCGGGTTGAGCGGCGTGCTGCCGTTCCACTTGGTCTGGAACATCACGCCGGAGTAGGTCGGGTCGCTGATGTCGATGTTGCTGAGCCGCAGGCCCTGCAACTTGAACTCCGCCGAGTAGATCCACAGCGCCGGGAAGGTCTGCGCGCCCCAGAAGTGGCCGCCGTCCCTGGCCAGCGTGATGTTGGAGAGGTTCGTCGTCGGCGACGACTCGAAGCCCAGGGCGGGGATGCCGCCGAAGGCCAGCGAACCGATCGTCACACCCGGGTAGGTGAGGCTGTCGGCGATGTAGAGGTTGCTGAAGGTGTTGCCGCCACCGCCGTAGACCGCCAGGCCCGCGGCCCGCCACACCGTCTGCACGCTGAGGTTGGAGAAGGTGTTGCCGGTCTCCTGCTCGTTGTGGTTGTCGATGGCCGGGAACAGCGCGAAGCTGTCGTCGCCGGTGGACCGCGCCTCGTCGTTGCTGACCGTGTTGCCGGTGGAGCCGTTGGTCAGGTTGATGCCGTCCGCGAAGGTGTCACGGATGCGCAGGTTGGTGAAGTGCGAGTCGTCGACGTTCGTCGCCCACACCCCGCAGATCATGTGCTCGACCCACAGGTTGTCGATGGTCAGGTCGGAGACCCCGCTGAGGTCGAAGACCTTGCCGGGGCCGTCGATCCGGCTGGTGTAGTTGCCGAAGAAGGCGAACCCGGTGAAGGTCGAGCCGTCCGCGGTGCTCTGCACCGTGAAGCCGCCGTCGGTGTTCGACTGGGTCTGCGGCGTGCTGAACTGCGTGAACCACGGACCGGCGCCGATCACCTTGACCGCCCGGCCGTAGACGTTGAACTTGCTGGACACCTGGTAGGTGCCGGCGGGCAGGTAGACACCGAGCTTGGTGGTGTCCTGCCGCGCGGTGTCCAGCGCGTTCTGCACGTCCTGCTGGGTGAAGCCGGCCGGCACGACGTACTTCGTCGCGTCGGGGTTCGGCGTCGCGGTGACCTGCTCCAGGTCGATGTAGTCGATGTTGTAGTAGGCCGCGGTGTTCGCCGCGTCCTTCTGCAACCTGATGGTGTGACCGGCCGGCACGGTGGTGCCGAGCAGCAGGTTCGCCTCGTCGTAGATGTGCCGCGGGCCGCCGGAGCCGGGCGACTTGGTGGGGCTCGCCTCGTCGCCGTACAGCCACTCGTACTTCGAGCTCAGGCTGATCGTCTTCAGCAGGGTCCCGTCGACGTAGACGTCCAGCGTGGTGGAGTCGGTGCCGTCGGGGATGTTGAAGCGGGTGACCAGCGTGTTGGTGTCCGCGCGGGTGGTCCACTGCACGTACTGGCCGTTGCCGGCCAGGTGCACGGCCTGCCGGCCGGACGCCTCGCCGGCCGGGTCGCCGATGGTGCGGTTCGGCCCGAGGACCGTCGCGCCGCCGCCCACCGAGCCGTCCTCCGCCTCGTAGGCGTCATACGGCATGTTGGCGCCGCGGCCCACGAAGAAGGACTGGTTGTCGGTGTTGTTGGCCTGCTTGATCGACACCTCGTTGGCGTCGACCGCGACGACCGTCTTCACCGTGTACTTGCCGTTGACGGCCGTCCAACTGCCCACGTTCACCGGGGCGGTGGTGGCGCCGACGGCGATCGCGCCGCTGTAGGAGCCGGTGAGGGTCTTCACCACGTTGCCGCTGGCCGCGTCGATCACCGACACCGTGACGGCGTGCGCGCCGGAGGCCGAGGCCACCGTGCCCTGGTTCTTGATCGCCACCGTGAAGTTGGTGTTCTGGCCCGCCGACGGGTTGCCCGGCGACCAGGCGGTCACCGGCACCAGGTCGGAGCTGTCGACCGGCTTGACCACCAGCGGACTCGGCGCGGTGTAGGTGTTGTTGGTCTTGTTCTGCTCGATCACCAGGTTGGCCTCGTCGACCTTCGCGGTGAGCTGGTAGCTGCCGGAGTTCTCGGCGCCGATGTTCGCCGAGACGCTGGTGCTGCCGCCGGCCGCCAGGGCGCCGACACTCGCGGTGCCGACCTTGGTGGTGCCCAGGTAGAAGTTGACGTTGGTGGCCGGTGAGGCGTTGGTGCCGATGTTCTTCACCGTCGACGTCAGCGTGATCGGGTCGGTCTCCACCGGGGCGGCCGGAGACGCGGTCAGCGTGCTCACCGTCAGGTCCGGGTTGGGCCCGGGCACCCCGATGACCTGGACCTCGGCCGCCTGGCCGCCGCCCGCACCGGAGTTGTTGCTGAAGGTCAGCCGCACGTCGGCGACCCGCGCGGTGACCGGGATGGTCACGCTGTTGCCGGTGGCCGGGTCGAAGCTGTACTGCTTGGCCGCCGAGATCTGGCTGAAGTCGGTCGCGGACTGCTCGCGGCCGTCGACCTCGATGGTCTGGGTGCGCGCGCCCCAGGCGGAGGACGGGTTGAGCTTCACCACGACCTGGCTGGTGTCCACGTTCGCACCGAGCTTGATCGTCAGCGAGCTGGTGCCGGTGCCCTCCCAGTAGGTGGTCACGTCGTCGTCGTTGGCGTTCGTGGCGACGAAGTTCTGCACCGTGGAGGAGGCCGTGATCGGCTTGCCGACGGCCTGGTTGGTGCCGCCGGTGGGCGGTGAAGTGCCGTTGCGGGTCACCGTGTTGCTGTTCGCCGACTCGTTGCCGGCGGCGTCCACGGCCCGCACGAAGTAGGTGACGGTGGCGGTGTCCGGCTGGCTGTCGGTGTAGCTGAGGGTGTCGCCCGCGGTGGTGGCGGCCTTGGTGCCGTTGCGGAACACCTCGTAGCCGGTGACGGCGACGTTGTCGCTCGCCGCGCTCCAGGTCAGCTTGATCTGGCCGGAAGCCGGCAGCGTGTAGGCCAGGTTGGTCGGCGCCGACGGCGGCTGGGTGTCGCCCGAGGTGCCGGTGCGCGTCACGCTGTTGCTGGCCGCGGACTGGTTGCCGGCCGCGTCGTGCGCCTTGACGGTGTACGTCACGGTGGCGGTGTCGGGCTGGCTGTCGGTGTACGTCAGCACGTTGCCGGCCACCGAGCTGCGCAGGGTGCCGTTGGCGTAGATGTCGTACCCGGTGACACCGACGTTGTCGGTGGAAGCGCTCCAGGTCAGCTTGACCTGGCCGGAAGCCGGCTGCGTGTAGGCGAGGCCGGTCGGCGCGGAGGGCGCCTGGGTGTCGCCGGTGGTCGGCCCGTACACCTCGAACTCGGAGATCTGGCCCGCGGCCCAGCCGGTGTTGCCGGTGACGTTCAGCCGGACGTAGCGGGTCGTGGTCGAGTTGAAGGTGATCGTCACCGTGTTGCCGCTGGCCGGGTCGAAGGCGTACCCGGCCGAGGCGACGATGTCGGAGAAGGTGTTGCCGTCCGTGCTGCCCTGCACCGCGAGCGTCTCGGTGCGGGCGGCCCATGAGGTGGCCGGGGGCAGCTTCAGCACGACCTTGTTCACCGGGACCGCGCTGCCGAGGTCCACCCGGAGCCACTGCGGGAAGGCGTTGTTGGCGCTCTCCCAGTAGGTGTTCGCGTTGCCGTCGACGGCGTTGCCGGACGGGTAGACGTCGTTGTGGCTCGACTCGGCGGTCGGGCGGCCCGCGGCGAGGTTGTCCGTGGAGGCGGCCGCGGCCACCGCGGTCAACTCCGAGAGCTGCGCGGTCTTTCCGGCCGTGTTCGCCGAGACCTCGGCCCGCACGTAACGGGCCTTCTGCGCCGGGAAGGACACCTTGACGGTGTTGGCCTTGCCCGGGTCGAAGGTGTACTTCGCGGAGCTGACCAGGGTCGCGAAGCTGACCCCGTCCTCGCTGCCCTGGAGCGACATGGTCTCGCTGCGCTTGCTCCAGGAGGCGGGCACCTTGAGCTGGATCTGGTCGACGACCTTGTCCTTGCCGAGGTCGATCTGGGCCCACTGCGGAAGAGTCTTGCCCGAACTCTCCCAGTACGTGCCCTGGTTGCCGTCGTTCAGGTGGGCGGCGGTGTTGCTCCCGTCGGTACTGCTGGCCGCGGCGGACTTGCCCGCCACCGCGTTCGATCCCCCCGCGGCGGTGGCGGGGATGGCCTGCACGCCCAGCAGGAGCAGGCCGGCCGCGGTCACCCCCGCAACCAGCCGTGGAATGGAGCGCTTGGGTCTCATGGCGTCCCTCTGTGTCGTGGTCCGGATGGAGGAGACTCACTGACTGCACAATCCGAAACATGCGGATCGAGCCATTGAAGTTGCACTGTGCCCATGCAGATCAATCGTCGATCTGCGAATATTTTGCGTACGTGCTGGCAGAGTGTTACAGACGCGCTACGGCGCCGTCTATCCTTGTGACAGCACCGATTCGCGCGCGGCCAACGGAAGTTGAACCGTCAGCGCGGACCCGCTCCCGCGACCGCCCCCACCGGCCCAGCAACGGCCCGCTTCCGGCCCCGGCGCCCCGGCCGGAAGCGCGGCATGGATACGAAGCCGTGCGCCTGCCGGGCGGGGAGCGCCGAGGGGACGGACGGCGGCGGCCCCGAACACGCCCGCGGGGAAGAAGGCCGGGGACACGCCCCTCAGCCGCCGGACCCGATCAGCCGTCCGAACCCGTCAGACGTCGTCACCGATCGGATGTCGGAGCCGATCAGCCATCAGAGCAGCTCAGTCGTCGGAGCCGAACTGCCTGCGGAACGCGGCCTTCACCGGAGCCGACGCGCGCTGCACCGCGCTCGTTCCGCTGAGCCGGCGCCGCATCATGGCCAGCCGAGGGTGCCGCTCGCTCATCTCGGTGGACTGCCGGTCCAGCTCCTCCACCAGCCGCTCGGAGCGCTTCTCCACGGCGAGTTCGTCCAGGATGCGGTCCACCTCCGCGAGCAGCGCCCCGTGCAGCTGCCACTGCCGCGGATGCGACTGCACCCCGGCCAGCAGCAGGTCCGCCACCCGGTCGCGGACCCGCGAGGCATCGAGGAGCGCCTCCGCGAGGCGCTCCTCGGCGGTCTGCGCGTTCGCCGAGACCTGAGTGGTGATCAGCACCGCGAAGCTCTCGATGGCGCCCGCCACATGGTCGAAGAGCTGCTCCAGCTCCCGGCCGATCTCCTCGGGGAAGAGCGGTTCGCCGGTGCGTTCCTTGGCGAGGTCGGTGAGCGTGCGCGAGAGCACCCGCAGCACCACCGCGCAGATCTCCAGGGTGTCCAGGCCGGTGCGCAGCACCACCCGGGACAGCAGCCCCTCGCGCACCCGGGGGTTGAACCGCAGGCTGTCCTCGGCCTGCCGCAGCGACGCGTCCACCTCGGTGATGTCGTGGTCGACCCCGCGTGCCTCGTGCAGCCGGGCCGCGGCGCGCTCGACCGGCAGGTGCCCGGCCACCTGCCCGCCGATGTCGCGGAAGAGCCGGCCCATCCGGTGGGCCATCTCCTCGATCGACCCGCCCGCGGACTGCACCCACACCGGCGGGGCGAAGAGCAGGTTGAACAGCAGGCCGACCGCGGCGCCGATCAGCGTCTCGTAGATCCGGTCCCACGCGGCGCTGCCCACCTTGGTCACGCCGAGCACCAGCATCGCGGAGATCGCCACCTCCGCCTCGAACTCGCCCACCCGCACCACCCGCCCGACCAGCAGCGCGGTGAGGATGATCAGACCGAGGCTCCACCAGCGCAGGCCGACCAGCGAGCTGAAGGCGATCGCGATGACCACGCCGATCACGACGGCGTTGACCCGCCTGATCCCCGTTATGAACGTGGAGTAAAGGGTCACCTGGACCACGAGCAGCGCGGTGAGCGGCGCGGTCAGCGGGACCGGCTGCGGCAGCAGCCAGACCGCGGCGAGGTAGGAGATGACGGCCGCGGCCGTGGACCGGACGATCTGGTTGGCCACCGGCTCCGCGGTCCAGCGGACCAGCTTCACCATCGGTTCTGGTACGTCGGGCATCCCGTGCCCTTTCCCGCTCTCGGCGATCTCACTACTCCCGAGTCAGCCTAGGGTCGATCTTTACCGGGGCACGTCATGGCGCGCGGGCGGCACCGGCGCCCGCGGCCGCCCCGGGCACGCCATGACGGTCGGGCACCCGCCCGCGTGGCACGCCATGACGGTCGGGCACCCGCCCGCGTCAAGGTCTTGGACGCATCAACGCCCCACGGCACCAATCTCGTTCACTTTCTTGACGGGTCAGCAACAGCGCCGTAATCATCACAGCATTCAGAGAGCGCTCTCTCGCCCGCGACATCCAGGAGAAGGTCGTGACTGGCAACCCCCCACATCTGCCCGGCCCCACCCCCAGACGTTTTTCCCACTCCCTCATCTACGCGTGTGTCGCGGCCCTGGTCGCCGCGTTCGCGCTGGTGATCACCCAGACGCCGGCCCGCGCGGCGAGCACGCTGCTGTCGCAGGGGAAGGCGGCCACCGCCTCCTCGACGGAGAACGCCGGCACCCCGGCCTCGGCCGCGGTGGATGGCGACAACGGCACCCGCTGGTCCAGCGCCGCCGCCGACCCGCAGTGGCTCCAGGTCGACCTCGGCACCACCTCGACGCTCGACTCGGTCACCCTCGACTGGGAGACCGCGTACGCGACGGCGTACCAGATCCAGACCTCCACCGACGGCACCACCTGGACGAGCGTCCACTCGACCACGACCGGCAAGGGCGGCACGGAGACCGTTTCCGTAAACGGTTCCGGGCGCTATGTCCGGCTGTATACGACGCAGCGCGCCACCCAGTACGGCGTGTCCCTGTGGGAGTTCCAGGTGTACGGCAGCGCGGGCAGCACCAACGCCGCGTGCTCCACCACCAACGCGGCGCTGCACAAGACCGCCACCGCCTCCTCGACGGAGAACGCCGGCACCCCGGCCTCGGCCGCGGTGGACGGCGACAACGGCACCCGCTGGTCCAGCGCCGCCGCCGACCCGCAGTGGCTCCAGGTCGACCTCGGGTCGTCCCAGCCGATCTGCGGGGTGCAGCTGAACTGGGAGACGGCGTACGCGAAGGCGTACCAGATCCAGGTCTCGGCGAACGGCCAGGACTGGACGAGCGTGTACTCGACCACCACCGGCCCGGGCGCGACCGAGCTGATCACGCTGTCGGGCACCGGCCGCTACGTGCGGATGTACGGCACCCAGCGGGCCACGCAGTACGGCTACTCGCTGTGGGAGTTCCAGGTGTTCACCGGCGGCAGCGGCGGCAGCGGCGGCACCACGGGCGGCGGTGACGGCGGCGACGGGGGCACCACTCCCCCGCCCGGCGACGCGACACTGCTGTCGTACGGCAAGCCGGCCACCGCCTCCTCGTACCAGGACGACGCGAACTGCGGCGGCTGCACCCCGGCGAAGGCGTTCGACCACGACCCGGCCACCCGCTGGGCGACCAGTGACACCACCGGCTGGGTGGACCCCGGCTGGATACAGGTGGACCTGGGCGCGACCGCGCACATCACCCAGGTGGTCCTGCAGTGGGACCCGGCGTACGCGACGTCGTACCAGATCCAGACCTCCGCCGACGGCACCAACTGGACGAGCGTCTACTCGACCACCAGCGGCAAGGGGTTCAAGGAGACCCTGAACGTCGACGGCACCGGCCGCTACGTGCGGATGTACGGCACCGCGCGCAGCAACGGCTACGGCTACTCGCTGTACGACTTCGACGTGTACGGCACCGGCGGCGACCCGACGGCACCGCCGGCCGCGCCGCCGAACCCGGGCAACCCGGAGAAGGTCGTCTTCGACGACGAGTTCAACGGCGCGGCGGGCAGCGAGCCGGACTCCTCGAAGTGGAGCCAGGACCCCGGCAACGGGCAGAACGGCGAGCTGGAGACGTACACCGACGGCGACAACACCAAGATGGACGGCAACGGAAACCTGGTGATCGAGGCGGACAAGACCTCGACCGGGTACACCTCGGGCCGGATCAACACCTCGGACCACTTCAACTTCACCTACGGGCACGTGGAGGCCCGGATCAAGGTGAGCGGCACGCAGGGCCTGTGGCCGGCGTTCTGGCTACTGGGCTCGAACTTCAAGACCGGCACGCCGTGGCCGCAGTGCGGTGAGATCGACATCATGGAGCACGTCGGCAGCGTGCCGGACGCGGTGTACTCCACGCTGCACGCGCCCGCCTACAACGGCGGCAACGGCGACGGCTCGCCGTACACCGTGGCCGGCAGCGACTTCTCCACCGACTTCCACACCTACGCGCTGGACTGGGACTCCGGGCACATGACGTTCTCGGTGGACGGCAACGCCTTCTTCACCGTGGACAAGGCCAACCTGGAGCAGACCAGGGGCCCGTGGATCTACGACCACCCGTTCTACATCATCCTCAACAACGCGGTGGGCGGTGACTGGCCCGGCGCCCCGGACGCCACCTCCGTCTTCCCGCAGAAGATGCTGGTCGACTACGTGCGCGTCTCGCAGTAGCGGCAGCCGGCACCGCACCTCCGCCCGGGAGATGTGGGTTCGGTGTGGCTGATGTGACGACTCGGTGGGCTCCTCCCCTGGAGCCCGCCGAGCTCGCATGTGATCGCCCAACCCCCTTGTCCCGGGACTTGGTTCAGGCCAATAGTGGAGGACCACATTCCTACCGACGGGTACGCCGGTGGTGCGGCCGCACCACCCGCGCCCCCCATCCCGCAGGAGGAGTACGTGCTCTCTCGACGATCCTTCGTCAAGGCGGTCGGCACCACCGGCCTTGCCGCGGCGGCGAGTTCAGCGGCGGGCTTCGCCGTCCTCGCGCCCCGCGCGTCCGCCGCCGGCGTCTCGCTGCCGGTCTCGCTCGCGAACACCTCGGGCAGCGACACCGTGTACGCCTACATCAGCGGCGCCGACGACTCCGGCTGGCCGGGCTTCGTCACCGCCGACGGCGCCTTCAACCGGCTGCCCAACCCCTCGTCGCCGGTCACCCCCATCCCCGACTACGCGATCCAGCTGGGCGGTTCGGGCTCGGCCGCGACCACGGTCACGCTCCAGGAGTACGTGATCAGCGGGCGGGTCTGGTTCTCGATCGGCGACCGCATCCAGTTCTTCGCCAACCCGGGCACCGTACCGGGCCTGGTCCAGCCCGGGTTCACCAGTTCCGACCCCAACTGGCAGACCCAGTGGACGTTCGCCGAGTTCACCTACAACAGCGCCAACCTCTACGCCAACATCAGCTACGTGGACATGGTGGCCCTGCCGATCGCGATGGCCACCACCGGCGCGAGCGGCAACCAGTCGGTGAGCCCGCTGCCGGACGGCGCGCTCGCCTCCATCATCTCCGGGTTGCAGGCCCAGCACGCCTCCGACGGCGCCCCCTGGGACCAGCTCGTCGCCACCAACTCCGCCGGTGCGCCGCTGCGGGTGCTCGCCCCGGCCCACTCCCCGACCGACTTCGGCGGCTACTGGGACCCCTATCTCGACGCGGTCTGGAGCCACTACGCCTCGACCCCGCTGACCGTCAACGCCCAGGGCAGCTCGGGCACTTACTCCGGCACGGTGTCCGGCGACGCGTTCGTCTTCGGCGGCCTGGACGACGACGGGGTGCCGTTCACCCGGCCCAGCGCCGTGGACATCTTCGGCTGCGCCAGCGGGCCGCTGTACAACTCCGGCTCGGACGCCCGCGGCGCGGTCGCGGCCCGCCTGGCCGCCGCCCTCAACCGCAGTTCGCTGCTGGTCGCCGGCGGCGACAACCAGCCCGACGGCGTCACCCCGTCGGCGTACTACCAGGACCCGGTGACCAACCACTACGCCCGGCTGGTCCACCAGTACGCCTCGATCGGCTACGCCTTCCCGTACGACGACGTCGGCCCGACCGGCGCGGCCCCGGTCGACGGCCACCTCCAGGACCCCGCGCCGACGTCCTGGACCCTGACGCTGGGGAACCCGGGCGGCGCGTAGCGGCTCCGCCGGACATCACGCCGGAAGGCGCCCCGACCGCCGGGCGGTCGGGGCGCCTTTCCGCCGGATGGCCCAGGTGCCGCGGGGCGCGCGCGGGCGCGGCGCGGGGCGCGCTCCCGTGCGGCCCGCCGCGGCCCGCGCGGCGTCCTGCGGCCCCGCGTGCACCGCGCCGACCTGCGACGCGAGCCGGCGCGCGCGGTGAGCGGCGGGAGGGGGTACGGCCACCTCTCCGGCCCCGCGGGCGCCGCGTGTGGCGCGAGAATACAGCGGCCGCCACGTAACGTGACCAGCAGCGGCGGAACGGCCCCGGTGCCGGACGCCGGGCGCGGCGGTTCCGAGGAAGCTGAGGCGGGTGTGGCGATGAGCGGTCCCGGACACGGCGGCGACGTCGCACCGGCCGGTGCCACCGACGCGCTGCGGCTGGCGGTGCTGGACGCCGCGGAAGGGCTGGGCGAAGCGGACGTCCTGCGGCTCGCGGTGCAGCAGTGCGTCGCGGCGCTGGGCGGGCTCGGCGGCCTGGCGCACCTCGCCGGCCGCGAGCACGACACGCTGCGCCTGGCGGCGGCCGGCGGCGTACCCGACCCGGTGGCCCGCGCCTGGGAGCGGGTCGACGACCACCGGCTGGCCCCCGTACGCGCGATGGACCGGCGGCAGGTGCAGTGGTCGCCGCGCTGGCCCGACGACCCGCACCACGCCGCCCCGGGGCACCCCGGTACCGCGCGGGCCGAGCCCGGCGGGTCGGAGGCAGGCGGGTCGGAGGCAGGCGGGTCCGGTGCAGGCGGGCGGAGGCCGGACGGGGTGCCGCCCGGGCTGCGCGCGTGCGGGCTGCTGTCCGCGCCGATCCTGGTGGACGGCTCCCCCGTGGGCGTGCTGTCGGTGCTCGCCGAGCGGGAGCCCGCGCCCGACCGCAGACGGTTCCTCGCCGAGGTGGCGGCGCTGGTGGGCGTGCGGCTGCCGGTCGCCCGGCGGTGGCGCAGCGGCACCACGCCGTGGTGGCAGGAGCCGCAGGGCGTCGGCGGGCAGGTGATGCGGCAGATCAGCGTCGGGACGTGGAGCTGGGATCTGGACACCGGCCTGCTCGACATCGACGAAGTCACCGAGGGCATGGTGGAGTTGGCCGGCCTCGACCCGGACGCCTGGGACCACCGGATCGAGAGCTGGATGGAGCGCATCCACCCCGACGACCGGCCGGGGGTGCAGGAGGCGATCGAGGAGTCGCTGACGTACGGCCGGCCGTACGCGGTGGAGCACCGCGTCCTGGACGACGCGGGACGGGTCAACTGGCTGGAGCTGCGGGCCGCGATCGAGCGCGACGACAGCGGCCGCCCGGTGCGGATGGTCGGCACCGTGTGGAACATCACCGCGCGTCGCAGCCAGTTGGAGTGGCTCGCCGGGCTGCTGGAGCTGAACCCGGACCCGATCTTCGTGGTGGCCGCCGACAACCGGGTGCAGTGGGCGAACCGGGCCGCACGCCAACTCGGCGGCGGCGGAGACGTCACCGGCCGCACCCCGTGGGAGACCGAACCGCTGCTGCGCGAGCGCGGGCTGCCGGAACTCCTCGACCGGGCCAGGGCCGCGCCCGGCTCCTCGGCCACGCTGGAGGTGGACGTCGAGCACCCGGCTCCGCGCGGCACGGCGTCGTACCTGGTCAAGGCGGTGGAGATCGGCGGCTTCATGTCGATCCAGATGTCCGACACGACCGAGCGGCGGCGCGCGGAGCAGGCCGCCGCCGAACGCGGCCGGCAGGTCGCGGACCTCAACGCGGCGCTGGTCCGCGCGCTCAACACCCAGGACGTGGTCGCGGCGGTCGTGCAGCACGTGCTGCCGCTGGTGCACGCCGACGGCCTGGTGGTCCACGACCTGACCGGGTCCGTGCCCCGGCTGATCGGCGACATCGGCTTCTCCCCCGCCCTGGTCGAGGAGTTGCACGCCCTGCAGTTGCGGCAGACCGCGCGGCAGCAGCCCGCGGAAGGGGCGGAGACCGGAACGGAGGCGGGCGCGGAGACGGGCGCCGCGGCGGAGGCGGACGCGGAGACGGGCGCCGAAGCGGAGGCGGACGCGGAGACGGGCGCCGAAGCGGATACCGGGGCAGGGGCGGAGGCCGACGCAGGGGCGGAACACGCGGGGTACTGGGGAGGCGCGCAGGGCGCGGCCGACCTGGGCCTGGGGGGCGCGGTGGGCGCGGAGGGCGTCACCGACCAGCCCCGGTTCATCTCCCGCGCCGACCGGTTCACCGGGGCGACCACCGACCGCGAGGAGCGCCCCGGCACACCGTCGTGGCTGCTCAACAGGCTGGCCGAGCTGGACGGTGTCGGCGCGTGGGCGGTGCTGCCGCTGGCCGTCGGTGACCGCCGGGTCGGGTCGTGCGTCATCGGCTGGAGCGCGCCGCGCCGCTTCACCGAGGACGACAAGACGCTGCTGGGCACCGTCGGCGTCATCATCGCCCAGGCGCTCGGCAACGCCCGGCTCTACGAGAGCGCGCGGCACCGCGCCGAGCGCCTCCAGCAGGAGTTGCTGCCCGGCCGGCTGCCCGACACCGTCGGCCTGCGCGCGGTCGCCCGCTACCGCACCGCCGACGGCCAGGAACTCGGCGGCGACTGGTACGACACCATCGCGCTGTCGGGCGGGCGGACGCTGGCGGTGATCGGCGACGTGATGGGCCACGGCCTGGAACAGGCGATCGCGATGGGCATCATCCGGCACGCGGCGCTGACCGTCGCCGCCCTGGACATGCCGGTGGACGAGATCATGGCGCACCTCAACGACGTGGTGGTCCGGCTGGCCCCGCGCGTCGACGACCCGGTGGTGTGCGCGACCTGCCTGCTCGCGCTGTACGACCCGACCTCCGGTGCGTGCAGCATCGCCAGCGCCGGCCACGCCCCGCCGATCGCCCTGGAGCCCGGCGGGACCGCGCACCGGCTGACCATCCCCAGCGGGCCGCCGCTGGGCATGGCCCAGGTGCCCGCACAGGTCACCGAGACGGTCTTCGCCGAGGGCACCGTCCTGGTGCTGTACACCGACGGGCTGCTCGGCTCGCAGGCGCCGGACGCCGAGCGGCTGACCGACGCCGTCGCCCGGTACGCCGGCACCGCGCCGGTGCCGGTCGGCGGCGAGCGCGCCGAGCACTGGCTGGCCACGATGTGCGACGCGGTGGTGGCGCAACTGCCGCCGGACCCGTGCCGCCAGGACGACGCGGTGCTGCTGGCGCTGAGCACCGGCCGGGTGCCCGCGAACCGGATGGCCGCCTGGGACCTGCCGTGGGCGCCGGAGTCCGCGGGTCGGGCCCGGGACCTGACCGCCGCGGAACTGGCCGCATGGCACCTGGACGACCTCGCCGACACGGCCACCCTCATCGTCAGCGAGCTGATCGGCAACACCGTGCGGCACGCCGTCGGGCTGGTCCCCGACACCGAGGAGGCGGCGGACGGCGACTCCGACGAGGACGCCGACCTGGGAGACCTCGGCGACCTCAGCGACCTCGGCCTCGACAGCGGGCTGAACCTGAAGATCGGCCTCGGCCTGGACGACGGTCCTGCCGCCCAGGACGCCGACGCCGGTTTCGTACGGCTGCGGCTGCTGCGGATCGAGCACGCGCTGATCTGCGAGGTGTACGACGGGTCGCAGGCCACGCCGCGGGTGCGGCACCCGCTGCTGGACGACGAGTTCGGCCGCGGCCTCCAGCTCGTGGCGATGATGGCCGGGCAGTGGGGCACCCGCTACACCGAGAGCGGGAAGTGCATCTGGGCCAGCCTGGACGCCCCGTCCCCGCCGGACGACGACGCCCCCTCCCCGCCGGACGACGACCCGCCGGGCGCGACGGCCGACGCGGACAACGGCACGGGCGCGGCGGCGGGCGCGGGGCACGCGGGGCGGCGGACCGCGGGGCAACCCGCCGCCGGCTGACGGGAGTTGCTCCGTTCGGCGCCTGCCGGGGAGGTGCTACGACGCCATCGTGGTCATGATCGCGCGGGCCGCGGCGGCGAGCGACGGGGTGAGGCGGTCGAGGTCGGGCAGGTCGGGCGGCTCGGTGTCCGGGCCGGTGCCGTAGGCGGTGGTCGTCGACTCCAGCCGGAGCGTGATCACCGCGCCGCCGCTGAGGACTTCGAGTATGCGGGTGGGGTCGTCGAAGCTGAGGAGGTACGCCTTGTCGCCGAGTCGGGGCACGGCGCGGGTGCGGGTGGTGACCCGCAGGTTCGACGGGTCCACCGACCGCTCCGCGTCGAACTCCGCCGCCGGGTCGGAGTAGCGGTGCAGGGTGACGTCGACCTGGACGGTGTACGAGGTCTTCGTGCCCTGGGTGGGGGTGCCTTGGGCGACGAAGCCGCACTGGGCGCGGTCCAGCCGCGCGGTGTGCTCGAAGACCGCGGGCCACACCCCGCTGTCGGTCGACTTGACGGCCGTGCCGAACGCGTCGAACGCGTAGGCCGTGCAGGGGTTCTGCCCTATCCGGTAGCCGTGCATGTCGGGTCCGCGGTGGCGCTGCGGCAGCACGCCCGCGTAGGCGAGGGCCGCACCGGCCAGCGAGGCGACGAGCACGCCGCCGAGGGCGCCCCGCAGCCACCCCGGCAGCTTCCCGAGCGGGCTGGGTCGCGGCGGCAGGCCCGCCATCACCTCGGGCCGCGGGCCCGGCAGCAGGGCTCGCCGGCCGCTTCCCTCGCCCCAATCGCCGCCACCTCGGGGGCCGTTGAGTGCGGGGCGTGCATCGTCGGCGTGGGGCCGCCCGTAGGCGCTGTCGCCTTCTTCGGCCTCCCAGGACTCCTCGGGTTCGGTGATCATCGGATCTCCCCCACGTCAGCGTGCGAACACTGTACGGTCGGGCCGCCGAAACGTCACTGCACTTCTCCGCCGGCCCCGGGGGCGGTCCGGGGCCGAGGGAGACGGGCGGGAGCGAGCGGGGGAAACCGGTGGCGGGTCCGGGAAGGCCGGGCGGCGGGCGGCTGGCGGCGGGCGGCTGGCGGCTGGCGGCTGGCGGGGGAAGGCCGGGGCGGGAGGGTGGTCAGACCTCCAGGTCGTTCTCGATCCGCTTGAGCTGGTGCCGGGCCATCGCCAGGTTCGCCCGCTGCTTGTCCAGGGCGAGGTAGAGGAACAGCCCGCTCTTGCCGCGCCCGGTGAGCAGGCGGATCAGGTGGTACTGCGTGCCGAGGGTGATGAGGATGTCCTCGATCTCGTCCTTGAGGCCGAGCAGTTCCATGGTGCGGGCCTTGGCGCGGACCACGTCGGTGTTGCCCGCGGCGGCCACGGTGAGGTCGAGGTCCTTCCCGCCGCCGATCGTGCCCAGGGCCATGCCGCTGGTGTAGTCGACGAGGGCGACGCCGATGGCGCCCTCGATCGAGGTCATCGCGTCCTTGAGGGCGGTTTCGGTGTTGGCCATGGCGTGGCTGCTTCCTTTCACGGGTGCCGGCGTGCCCGGCGGTCGGGTGGTGGTGCGGGGGGTTCTGGCGTGGGCGCTGCGCGCCCGCGGCGGACGTTCGGTCATGGGTTCAGGCGTCCTCCCTGTCGTCGGCGGCGCCGTCGAGCAGGTGCGCGAGGTAGGCGCTGGACCGGCGGGCCTCCATATGGAGCCGGCCCACGTTGATCCGCGGTCCGGCCAGGACGGTCAGTACGCAGGCCGGTCCCGCGGCGTACAGCGCGACGTAGCCGTGCTCGCCCCGTACCAGCAGCTCGCGGAAGGAGTGGCCGCCGGCCGCGTCCGACAGCCGCAGCCCGATGCCGAACCCGGCGGAGCTGAGCGCCGCGAGCGTCTCGGCGGGCGTGTCCGGGGCCTCGTGGGCGATCAGCAGCCCGTCCACGGTGGACGCGAGCACGCCGGTCGCATCGGGCAGCCGGGCCAGCAACCGGCCCAGCTCGTCGCGTACTTCGGCTTCGTGCGCCATGAGTCTCCTTCGTCCGGCCCGTTCGGCCCGCTGCCGCAGGGCGCGCCTCACAGGTGCTCCAAGGCGTCGCGGAGCCGGCGCAGCAGCGCCGCGTCCGCGTCGTGGGCGATGTCCCTGAACCAGGCGGGCGCGGGCACCGGTGCCCGGCCGGTGGCCGGCGGGGGCACCGCGACCCGTCCGTTCGCGGCCAGGCGCCGTACGTGCACCAGCGCGTGGAAGGCGGGCCGGCCGAGCAGGGCCGCGATCGCGGACGGGCGCGCCGTGCTCCAGCCGGATCAGCGCGCTCTCCGCGGTGCTCTTGTCCTTGAGGACGTCGAAGGCGCCGTCGTTGAAG
>NZ_JBFBIV010000113.1:0-22658 GCF_040702025.1 Streptomyces sp. NPDC088194
ATCATCCGACAACACCAACTCGGCCTTCGGCCGACCCGTCCGCACCACAGACACAGCCTACCGTTATGAACAGAACTCCCGACTCAGAACACTAGCGCAAGGGCCAGAACCCCTCGGTGGCCAGCATCTACCGGGCGCTCACCGAACACGCCAAGCGGGAGGCATACCCCGAAGCCGTCGAGGCGGCCCACGCCAACTTCGCCACCCTCCAGACGGCCGGCGAACTCCCCGGGCCCCGCCTTGCTCGCCCTGACCGAGCATCACTCTGATTACAGGAAGCTACTTGTCACTTCGCCGTAGCTTCGGGAGAACAGGGCCGAGGCGGCAACCACCCTCTGACACGCGTCGGCACACGGTGACCAGCAGCTGCGCACCCAACTGCACGGCAGCGAACCCGGCTTCCAGCCGTATCTGCTCACGTCCTGGTCGCCCGAACTGACCGCCCAGGACGACATCTCCCTGCCGCTGCTGGCGGCCGTGCTCGACGAGCCGCCGGCCCTGCGCCAACCGCGCACCGGACACGTCCCGGCCCGGCGGCTGACGTGGCACTGCGCGATCCGCAACACCACCACGGTCGAGCTGGACGACGACGACTGGTTCGAGCTGACGCGCGAGGTCCTGGACGGCCCGGCATCGAACCGGACGACGACCCGGCCGCCTGCCGCTGGGCGGCTCTGCGCAACCAGGCCCGCGGGCTCGACATCGTCGCCACCGTCATCCGCCAGGACGGCCGCTGGGCACGGCTGCACGGCGACACCGCCTTCGCCCGCTCGGCCTGCGCGTACTTCGCCCACGACCACGGACTCCACCCGTCGGCATGACGAAGCGCGGGCTTCTACCACCGGTTTCCGGACGGGCCAAATCGCGGATTCTGCGGCTCCTCATCACCCGGAAGCCCGACCCACGGGCTCCGCGCCTTCGCTCTCCTTCGAGGTCCATGCCGTGATCGCCCACCTTCAGCGCGCCAGCAACACCACCGGCCTGCTCGCCTACGTCTGGTCACCGGGCGAGCGCGGCGAGACGGGAACCGGGACAACGGTCGTGGTCCTGGCCTTCGGGGCGGTGTCGGGTCTGCTGGCGGAGGTCTCCTTCGTCGCGGTGGAGACCCTCGGCGCCGAAGCCGGCCGTCGCCGGGCAGACCAAGTTCACCGTACGCAGGCCGCGCAGACCGGGATCGACCAGGGCGCCGTCCTCGTCGGCCCGCTGTTGGGCGGCGTGCTGCTGCTGGCCGGAGCCAGCGTCCTGCTCGCCGTGGTGGCGCTGCTGGCGATGACCGCAGCCGCCGCCACGCAGGACGCCGAAGCCCCGCACGACGACCGACACCGTGCGCCGAGCAGTCTGCTGACCGGGTGGCGGACCCTGCGCCGAACTCCGGCTCTGGCCTGGCTGGCCGGCGGACTCGCAGCCTCCAACCTGGCCAGCGGGGTGCTCCAAGCCGCCGCCCCGATCACCGTCATCCACCGTTTCCACTACTCCACCGCCTCCGTCGGTGCGGTCTGGAGCGCGGCAACCGTCGCCTCCCTGCTCACGGTGATCGCCGCCTGGTGCCCCGGTGCGTGCGTCGCTTCGGTGGCGTGGCTGGCTGGCTGGCTGGCTGACGACGTCTATCGGTCGGTATCGCGGAAGTACCGGTCGGCCAACGCTCGCCCCCGCCGGTGGATCCGCTCCGTGCCCACTCGGTCGATATAGGTGGCGTAGCCCGGCCACAGGAAGACGAACATCGCCAGCTCCTCGGCCAGCAGCGCCTGTTCCAGGGCGCCGCGGTCGTGCGAGCCAGCCTCCGCATAGGCGTCGAGGAGAGCGGGAGGCACCGTGATGCCGGTGGGCGTGGCCCGTACGCTCAGAAAGGCCAGATCGGACACCGGCCGTCCGATCACGGACTCCTGCCAGTCACACAGGACCGGCCGGCCGTCGCTGAAGACGACGTTGTCGGTGTGGCAATCGCCGTGCACCAGGACCGCGGGCAGCGATGCGCTGCGGGTCAGCAACTCGTCGCGGCGGGCGACCACCTCGGCCAGCTGCGGCAGCGCCGGCTGCCAGAAAGCGGTGACGGCGGCCGTGTCAGGAGCGGTCAGCGCCTGCAACAGGACATCGGGACGCCGCCAGTAGTCATCGGTGGGTGGCGGCGTGCCGTGCAGGGCCGCCAGTTCCCTGCCCAGCCGTGCCCACATGTCCGGGGTCCAGGACGCCGCGTCCCGCGGTGTGCCGGCCTTCTCCAGCAGCAGCACCACACCCTGGCCGTCGTCGAGGGCGCCGAGCAGCCGCGGAGAGACGACCGGGAGGGCGGTGGCCAGTTGCCGGTAGAAGTTCAGCTCCCGGCGGGCGGCAGCCAGTGCCCGGGCGCCCAACTCGGCGGGTGTGGCCTTGAGATACACCTGCCGCCCCTCGGCGGTACGCGCGCCATACACACCGGCGCCCGACGCGGAGCCCGTGGCCCGTTGGTCCACCACCAGCCCGAACTCCTCGACGGCCGAGTCCACGAGATCACTGGGCATCGGTCGGCTCCTGTCCGCAGGGTTTCGTGTGCTATCCGACGACGGCCGGTCACGACCAGTGGCCTCTCCCGAATGGAGCGTCACCGAAGTCTAGGGTTCACCGCCGTCCGCACCGCAAATGATCGCCTTCGGGCGGCGAACACCCGGTACGGCCTGGACTGCGCGGATGGGTCCAGGTCACGATGCGGCGCAGCCAGAAGCGCACTGGGACCTGATGATCAGCCGCCTAGCATCGATGGCGGTGCTGCTGCAGCGCCTGGGCCGCCTGGCTCGCTTCCAGATGCCGCCCCACCTCGCCGGCGTCGGCGGCCCGTGACGCGGCCACCGTGGTGGAAGGCCGGCCATGTGGCCCACCGCAGGGCGAGGCGGCCCGGGCTCAGCAGCTCAGGGGTCGGCCGGCTCTTCGCAGTCCTCCATCAGCACGATCACGCGGAGCCTGTCGCTGCGCGCGGGTCGGAGGGCGACGCAGCGACCCCGCGGCCCTGGTGATACGGGAGCTTGAGCCTGCGCAGAGCGCCGTCGCCGTGATCGACCATCTCCCGCCGGTCCCAGATCCTTCGCGCCGCCGCCGACCCTGCGAGAATGTCCCGCTCCAGGAGCCGCAGGGCCTCGTTCTTCGGGTGGTTGCCCCGCTCGTACCGGATCTGCCCCAAGTACGGGCGAGCCCAGTCGTGCTCCCAGTCCACGAGCTGCTCGCGAGCTTCGGGGCTGAGAAACGTCCACCGCATCTGGTTGCCCGCATGGACCGCACCGGGGAGCCACAGTCGCGCGGGCTCGTTGTGGGCGACCATGTTCCACGCCACGTCCGTCACCACGGCGGGGTCGGGCGCCTGGTTGTCGATGAACCCCGCGGTGGCCTTCACCTTCAACTCACCGCGGGTCGCAAACTCCGTCGGAGCGATCGTGCCGCACCTGGACCGGCTGCTGAGCAACTGCGCCTCGCTGGCCGCTGCCACCGCTGTCCTGGCCGTGTGCTTCCAGCTCGACCTCGAACCGGCAGAGGCAGGACATCGAGTTCGGCTGAGCCTGGAACTCCTCGCCGCGACGGCCCTCGGGATGGCGGTGCTGTTCACGTACGAGCAGATGATCGGCCCCTCTCCGCAGGTGCACGCGCTCCACTTGCTCCTGTTCATCGTCTACCTCGGCTTCGCCATCATCGACTTCGCCCAGCAGACCCTGCGACAGTCGAGGACAACCCGCCGAAGGAGCGTCCGGCTCGGCCTCCGCCTGACCGCGGCCGGCTGCGCCTTCGCCCTGATGTACACCGCGTACAAGCTGACCGTCCTGGTCACCCTGGGCCTGAACCTCCACCCCGTCCCCGACAACACCGACTGCTCCTCGCTGGTCACCACACCCTGCCTCTTCGGCGTGACGTTCCCCGTGCTCTCGATACTGCTGCTCTGCATCGGCCTCACTCTGCCCGCCGTGGCCTACCCCATCGCTCAAGCCCAACGACACCGCTGGGAAACGCGCTCCTTCGACGCGCTCGGCCCGCTCTGGCAAGACCTGTCAGCCGCCATGCCGACGATCGTGTTGCCCGGCGCACGCCACGACCAGAACTCGGCAGCCGACGACGCGGACTTCCTGCTCCAGCGGCGAGTTGTCGAGATCAGCGACGGCATCCTCGCTCTGCGCCCCTACCGCACTGCGCGTGTCACCGACGACCAGACCCCCGTTGGAGCCTGAGCACATGCCCGAACCAACTCACGATCCTTTAGACGGACATCGCTGCCGCAGGTCAGAGCAGACTCGCAAGCGGCCGCCGAGGGCCGCGACGACCGGGTGCTTGAGCACCATGCTGCCGGAGCGGTTGAACGGATGACTGCCGCGCCCATACCGACCACCAGTAGCTGACCGTGTCCGCGTGAGGGCGTAACTCGGGGTCTAACGCGAGTTCGCTTCCCGCTCAGAAAGGTATTCTCGCAGGTCAGGGAGGAGGCCGACCACCTCGTCCGGCCCGCTCCGACGCCTTTCTCCGGCTGCGGCCTCCCAGGGGTGGCCGCGGCAGGCCTGCGGGGTGCTGCCCGAACGTAGGCTGCTCGGGTGCTGACTTACGACGAACTGACCTGCCCGGAAAGGGAGCTGTGGGACGCCTTCGCCGAGGGGCGCCAGGTGGACCTGCGGCCGGGTGGCGGCGGCGGTGAGGACGTGGGCCGCGGCGACGAGTGGGGCCCCGAACGCACGGTGCGGGCCGAGGCGTTGACAACGCTTCTGCTGGGACGGGGCAGCGGGCTGTCCGGGGGTGTCGCGGCCCTGCGGCTGGCCGGCGCCCGGATCACCGGCGCGCTCGCCTGGGAAGGGGCCGAGATACGCCATCTACTCCACCTCGACGGCTGTCGGCTGGAGCAGAGGGTGCGGCTGGACAGCGCCTCGACGCTCGCGGTCGCCGTGGTCCGCAGCTGGCTGCCCGGGTTCTCGGCGCCCTCGGCCCGGATCGGGGGGCGTCTCGACCTGCGCGGCTCGGTGATCGAGGGACAAGGGCGCAACGCGGTCGAGCTCATCCACGCCCATGTGGCGGGCGGGCTGCGGCTGGACGGTGCCGTGGTGTCGGCGCCGGACGGTGTCGCCGTGTCCGCGGGCGGCATCGTGATGGACGGCGCGGTCATCTGCGAGGACGGCTTCCGCAGCCGCGGGGCGGTGATGTTCCCGGGGGCGCGGCTGTCCGGCGGGCTGTTCATGGGCGGTGCCCGCCTGGAGGCCCCGGGAGGCGTCGCCCTCGGCGCGGACAACGCGCAGGTCTCGGCGATCCGCTGCAACCAGGGGTTCACGGCGGACGGCGGCGTGCACATGCGCGGGGCGCAGATATCCGACCTGCTCTCCTTCGAGGAGGCCGTACTCGGCGGCTCGCCCCGGTCCCTGGTGGCGACCGGACTGCGCGTCCAGGACCTCGACCTGCGCTGCGCGACCCCACCCGCCGGCTCCCTCGACCTGCGGGGCGTACGCGCCACCTGGGTGCAGGACGACCCCCGCAGCTGGGCGCCCGAGATACAGCTGGAGGGCTTCGCCTACGACTCGATCTGGTCCGAGCCGGACACGGTGGGGGGGAGGCTGGAGTGGATCCGCCGCAATCCCGGGTACTCACCTCAGCCGTACGAGCAACTGGCCGGCCACTACCGCCGGATCGGCCACGACGACGAGGCGCGCCGGACCCTGCTGGCCAAACAGCGCCACCGCCGCCGCCTGCTGCCTCCCTGGAGCCGCTTCTGGGGCTACCTGCTGGACGCCACCGTCGGCTACGGCTACCGCCCCTGGCTGGCCGGTGCCTGGCTCGCCGTGCTGACCCTGCTGGGCGCGCTGGTCTTCGGCACGCACACCCCCAGTCCGGACAAGCCGGGTGAGGGCCCGCCGTTCAACGCCGTGGTCTACACGCTCGACCTGCTGATCCCGATCGGCGGCTTCGGCCAGCGCGACGCGTGGCACTGGACCGACGGGGCCCTGCAGGCGGCCACCTACGCGCTGATCGCGATCGGCTGGACGCTGACGACCGCTGTGGTGGCCGGCGTGACCCGCGCACTGAGCAAGAACTAGTGTCCTGAGTCGTTAATCCGTGTGCAGTATGCGGCGAGGGTATCGAGGATGTCGTCGGCGGGTTTCGTCCAGACGAACGGCTTGGGGTTCTTGTTCCACTCGTTGATCCAGCGGCGGATGTCCCGTTCGAGTTCGACGATGCTGCGGTGCGCCGAGCGGCGGAGTTTGCGGCAGGTCAGCTCGGCGAACCAGCGCTCGACGAGGTTGAGCCAGGACGCCGAGGTGGGGGTGAAGTGCAGGTGGAAGCGGGGGTGCCGGAGCAGCCACTTCTTGACCGGCTCGGTCTTGTGGGTGGCGTAGTTGTCCAGTACCAGGTGGAGTTCGAGGTGCTGGGGGACGGCTGCGTCGATGACCTTCAAGAAGCGGAGGAACTCCTGGTGGCGGTGGCGGCGGTAGTGCTGGGCGATGACCGAGCCGGAGGTGATGTCCAGGGCGGCGAACAGGCTGGTCGTGCCGTGCCGGACGTAGTCGTGTGTCATCTTCGCCGGCACGGTCGGCGCCATCGGCAGGACCGGCTGGGTGCGGTCCAGGGCCTGTATCTGTGACTTCTCGTCCACCGCCAGGACCAGGGCGTTCTCCGGCGGTGACAGGTAGATGCCCACCACGTCGCGGACCTTGGTCACGAACTGCGGGTCGGTCGACAGCTTCCAGGTCTCCACGATGTGCGGCGTGAGGCCGAACGCCCGCCAGATCCGCGAGACGGCCGACTGCGACATGCCCGCCGCCTGGGCCATCGAACGCGTCGACCAGTGCGAGTCACCCGCTGGTGGCGACTGGTCCAGTGTCCTGGAGACCAGGGCTTCGACCTGCTCGTCCGTGATCGTTCGCGGGGCTCCCGAACGTGGCCGGTCCACCAGGCCCTCCAGCCGGTCCGCCACGAACCGGGCCCGCCACTTGCGCACCGTCTCCCGGGAAACACCCAGGCCATCCGCGATCTGCGCGTTCGGCCGGCCCTCCGCGCACGCCAGCACGATCCTCGACCGCAGCACCAGTGCCTGAGAGGCGGTCTGCTTGCGCAACCAGCCCCGCAGCACGCGGCGTTCGTGATCGGACAGCTCCAACGGCAAAGGCTTCGGACCAGGCAGCGACTCACCTTACAACCGCAAGAGAACTAACGACTCAGGACACTAGTTGCGTCGGTGCTGGGGGTGTTGACCGAAGTCGGTAAGCAAAGCGGCGGCCAGCGGGTTCCAGGCAAGGACGTCCATGGTGTCGGTCAGTACCAGGGCGGGGCAGGTGGTGAGCTGGTCGAGGAGCCGGCGGTTGTACGCGGAGGCTGTCACGGCGGTGGGGGCAGGTGGCTCGGTGGCGGGCACGGGCGGGATGAAAGGGGTCTCGGGGGTGCCGAAGAGCTGGTTGAGGTGGTCGCGGAAGGTGTTCAGGCGCAGGTTGACCGACCCGTACAGGACGAGGTCGTGCCTGTTGACGCCCTTGTGGCCGAACAGGTGCGTGGGATCGTCGTTGACCGCGTGCAGCAGCGCCACAGCCTGGTGGACGATGTCGAGCACGACCCATTCGGCTTGCTCACCGGTGAGCTTGCGGCCCTTGAGGACCTTGCCGCGCAGCTTGTACCGCAGCCGACCGTCGGGGCCGGGCTCGGTGAAGCTGCAGTCGGGGCGAGTTCGCGGACCACTGGCGGGAGGGTGTTATTCCGACCGTGCACTATTCCCTCGATTGATCTCGGGTTTGGTGCGGCAGGGGCTCGGTAACTCGGCCACTACGACCCATGCCGCCCACGTCCTCCTCCCCGTTGCTGACCGCACCGCCTTCGTCGGACCGCTGATGAGGACGGTCGAAAGCGACCAGGGTTGCTGCCCGCCTCAGTTCGTCCGGTGTTGAACGGGTGGGGGTCGGCGGGAAGCGATCGGAGTGGTTACTGACTTTGCAGCTGGGATGTCGTTTGGGGCTGACCGGGTGTGATCGTCGCGGTATGCCGGTTGTATGAGGTATCCGCAAGGTGGTCGGTTGACGCCTGAACGGCAGGCGTTTCGCGAGCGGATCCGCCTGGAGGCCGTCGAGCGGTTCGCCGCGGGGACCTCCTGCGTCGAGGTCGCCAGGGAGTTACGGGTCAGTGTCCGCTCGGTGCAACGGTGGCGGCGCGCCTGGCAGGATGCCGGCGTGGACGGGGTGCGTTCGACGGGCCCGGCATCGCTGCCCAAGCTGAGCGACGCACTGTTCGCCGTACTGGAGAAAGAGCTGGACAAGGGCCCGGTAGCGCACGGCTGGCCGGATCAGACCTGGACCCTGTCGCGGATCAAGACCCTCATCGGGCGCCGGTTCCACAAGAAAATGACGCTGCCGGGCATCAGCCAGATGCTGCGCCGTCACGGCTGGAGCCACCAGGTGCCCGCCCGACGGGCCACCGAGCGCGACGATGCGGCCGTAGCCGGCTGGGTGAAGGAGACGTGGCCGTTCGTGGAACTACGGCGGCGGCGCTCGGCGCCTACCTCGTCTTCGAAGACGAGGCGGGCTTCTCGATGACGCCGCCCACCTCACGCACATGGTCCCGCCGCGGGACTACCCCCGTCGTCCGGGTCCGTGGACGCTCCCAGCGTCGGATCTCCATCGCCGCCCTGACCTGCTACAGACCCGGCGAACGCTCCCGCCTGATATACCGGCCGATCATCCATCGCGACCACAAGGTCGGCGGGCGCCGTAGCTTCGCCTGGACTGACTACCGCGACCTGCTCATCACCGCACACCGCCAGCTTGGCCGGCCTATCGTCCTGGCCTGGGACAACCTGAACGTCCACCGCGACGCCCGCATGCGGGCCTTCGCCGACGCCCACGACTGGCTCACCATCTACTACCTGCCGCCCTACGCACCCCAACTCAACCCCGTCGAAGGCATCTGGTCCCTGCTCCGCCGCCGCTGCCAGGCCAACACACACTTCACCGACCCCGAACACCTCATGCGCACCCTCCGCCGAGGCCTGCGCGAAGTCCAATGCCGCAGCGACCTCATCGACGGATGCCTCACCGGCACCGGCCTCACGCCGAACCCATCAGAGCTAAATCCTCAGTAGCGCCTCAGCGAAGTGCCTGCGCTGCACGGCGATAGACGAGGGCGTGCTTGCCGGCCTCCTCGCGTAGGGCCCTCGCTCCACCGTGGCCGAGCACTTCAACTGCTGTGTTCTGGCACGCGGCCTCGAACTCGACCAGCGAACTCTGGGCTCCCGCGTCAATGGCGGTCGGCCAAAGGCGTGCGGCCTCTCGGGCCTTGTCGTTGATCCGCTGCAAAGAAACGTCGGAGCGATCCTCGCCGATCAGTACAAGGACCATCCGGATCACCAAGATGCCGGCGCCGAAGAAAGCTGCGGCAGCCGTGGTCTCCGGATACCGTGTGCTCAGTGACGAGCAGTCGTCGATGGCAGAGCAAATGATGTCGTGCTTGACTTCACGTTGCCGTGTAAGCGCGATCATCCCGGCCTGGATCCCCGCGTCCGCACCGTAATAGGCCTCCTCCAGTCCGGCCGCTTCGGCCAGGATGTACAGCGCACCTCCGGCTCGAATCGCCGTTGCACAGGCCAACGCCTTCGACGTGGGACCTTCAGCCGTATCCCGGGAGTCAGCCATCCCGGTCTCCTCTCTATACTGCTTCGGATTCCCGGTACTACTACCACCACCCTGTGGACCTGCCGGACGTCCGAGCCCCTCCGAGCCCCTCCGAGCCAAGGAGGTCACTCACGCCGGGCATCGGTCTCATCGCGACGACACCACAGCTACAACCTCAGTAGCGGTCCCAGCTTTCGAAGTGGTGGCTGTCCAGCAGATAGCTCGGCGCAAAGCCGAGCCCGACATCGGTGAGCAGGCGGACGAGGAACTCGTCCAGGCTGCAGTCGAACCGCCGCCACTCTGCGCCGCTGTCCTCACGGACGAGCAGGGGCCAGTCGGATGGGTCGGCCGTGCCCGTCTGCCAGGCGAAGTCGAGTTCCTGCTCGGAACTGCCCCACTGGAGCAGCCCGTGGGGAGCGGGATATGCCGGGTGCGGAGCGAACCGGCCAGTGTTGCCCCTGGACCAGGCGATGAGGTCCAGGACCTGGCCGTTCGGGACGAGAAGGTCGACGTATCCGTCGAAGCTTCCCGGGCCGAACACGTCGATGATCTCCTTGTAGTCCCTGGGCAGGGCGGTGCCCAGCGCAGTCTCCGCTGCCTGCCAGTCGACGGGGGGACGGCCCGTCGGCTCCCAGCCGGTGAGCGCGCACAGTCTCTCGGTCCAAGAGCTTGTTGCTGGGAGTCCGGCCCATGCGGGGTCACGGCGGTCCGCGATCACCAGCATCGGCTGTGTCCCGTTGCCGACGGCGATCCGGCCCAGTCCGACCCAGTTGGCCCGATATCCCCAGGCTGCCAACTCCACCAGCTCGTCACCGAACGGCTCCAGCAGCGCAAGGCCCCAGGTCTCGGAAACGGTCGGGTCGACGATGCGGTCCAGGGCCAGGTTGTGGGGCCGGCCCGCCCACTGGCCCAGCTCAGCCCGGAGGCGGGCCAGCTCGTCCGGGTCCGTGTCCTGGGGAAGCCGGAGGACCGTTGGTCGCTCCTGACGGTCCAGGCGGCGGCTGTTTAGCAGGCCCTGGACTGTTGCGACGAGGTCGGCGTCTGGCTGCTCTGGCGTCGGCGGCATCGGGCCAGTCAACACCAGAAGAGTGGGGAAACAACACCAGCAAGTTGATGCACCTACCAGCGTCACCAGCGTCATCACCCTGCGCACTCTGGCGGGTCTCAGTGGCTGTTGTCGTTCCGATCTTGAGTGGTGCTGCTCGAACAGGGATCTCGTTCGGCTGATCGCGGCGCGCGCCAGACATGAAAGCAGGGCCTCTTGGTAGCTCGTTGGGTGTCTACGCCAATAAGCGATCCGGGAGGCCCTGTTGTCGCCGTTCTACGCCCTTGCTTCGGCTGGGTCCAGCCCGGCCACGAGGGCCCAAGCAACCAGCCGCTCCTTGAGCTGGGCTTCGGTGTACAGGTTGGACCGCCCGTCCCAGCTCGCGACGGGTACGGGAACTCCCCGCTGCTGCGACCGGAACAGGTACTGGCGCATCGTGGCCGACTTCCAGGTCACATGCCATCCTCGTACGCCGTGGCCAGGGAGTACTGCTTTTCACCCTGGCCCGCCGCAGACGGGTCCGTCTCCTCCGTCACGGTGCTGGCCGCGTGGGGACCGGGATGGACGTTAAGCAGTGTCCATACCGGGACTGCCTGGTCCATCCACTCTTCGAGCAGCGCCCGCCCGATGAGGAGAAGCCGCTGTTGGTGACCAGGACGACGATGTCCCCCTTGTGTACCGCCCTGTGCCGTTGAGGATCTGCAGGTCCCGGACCCCCACTGGTGATCCCGAGCGGCCCTGCGCCCGATGCTTGCATTGGATGACCCAGCAACGTCCGAAAGGGTCCGTGGCCAGCACGTCAGCACCGTTGTCCCCTGCTTCGCCCACTCGCTACGCGTCCATGCACCCGTCGCGACGGAGCAGGTCTCGGATGACGAACTCAAACTCGCTGTGGTCAACGCGATCAAGGCCAGCGGCAGAGCAGCACGCCCTCCTACACGGAGCCTCTGCCGACGGCGCCGAAGGGCGTCTACCAGCAGAAATACGTCCCACCAGGACCTCGAAGACAGCAACCAGCAAGAGCACCCATAGTGATTCGGAGGTCACGGCATCACTATGACCTGAACCACTGACATCACATCAGCCCCAGCCCACACAGTGGGCGCACTCCCCGAAAATTAGCCGCTGCGGTGATCGTGACAGGGTGCTCGGCTCTGCGAGCGCGAGCGCGAGCGCGGGTTCGGGAATTGGAGCGGGACGAGCTGGCTGGCCTGACCGTGACCGGCGTTTCCGAGGCGGTACTTTTCGCTGCCGCCGTCGGCCCGATCGTCAGTCCGTTCGTGACGGCGTTCGCCACAAAGCTGGGTGAACGCCTCGGAGCGGCGGTGAAGGTCAGGAGACTATCGAGGCCGGGCACCGAGGCAGGCGTGACTGAACTCGTGGTCACCCGGCAGAACCGGACCGTTGTCCTCGAAGTCGATGAGCGGCTGGGTGCGGATGCCCGGCTTGACCTGGTCAACCTGGATCTCAGCAACCCGACCCTGTGGGGCCATCGCTTTCGCTGGGACGGCACTGCTGAGGCATGGATCCCCGTTCCCGACAACGACCTTGGTTCCCCGTCGCCGACCATCAGTGAGGGGTGGGCCCCGGACGTGACTGCTCCTGGTGGCGGTCAGTCCAGCCAGACGACGGAGACGACGTACAGGCGCCCTTGGGCGCGGTTGATCCAGTACACGGCGGTCAGCTGGCCGACGGCGGCCGCGCGGACGTCCTCGCCCTCCAGGTCGCCGGCGTCCATCGGCGGCCAGGTCCACGGGTCGCGGCCGGCGATGTCCAGGACGTCGCGCAGCATCTCCACCGCATGCGGCGGTAGTTCGGTGAGGGTCTTGGCGGCCTGCGGGGAGAGGCGGGCCGGTCAGAGGCTGCTCACCGGGCGGCCCGCGGCGGCAGGATGTCCTCCAGGGCGACGCCGTCGGAGTCGTCGTAACCCGAGGCGATGAACGCGTCGACAGCCGGCGCTGCGGCCAGGCGGGCCTGCCAGGTGCGCACGACGTCGTGCAGGGGGCTGAGGCTGTAGGAGTGCCGGGAGTCCTCGAGAGCGCGGGCCCAGTCGGCCTCGAATGCCGGCGCCCACCGGCCCGCGCGACGGTCGGCCCGCAGCGCCTCCAGCAGCTGCGCGGCAGCCGCCGGAGCCGGGGGCGTGGCCGGCGGCAGGACGTGATCGGGCTGTGCGCTCATCGGTGGGACCTCTTCTTCGTGGGGAGGGCGCGGCCGCAGACTGCCGTGTCGTCGTCTGTTCCCCAGCCGCAGAACCCGCCCAGGAAGGGGATCTCGGAGGACGTCACAGGAATCATCCCCTCCCCGCTCCGTCCGTGCTCAGGGCAGAACAGGACTCCGGGGAGGTCCGGGTGCCGGTAGCCGACGATGTCGTCCTGCGTAGACGCGGGAGCGGGCTGTGCTCTCATCGAGGCCTCCAGGGACGGGATGCTTCCGGGCCTGCTCCCACGGTAGCGCCGCCACGCCCGCGCTCGGGCCCCGATGGCGGTACCGGGGCTCTGCCCGGCCGTATCGTCGGGGCGTGACTGCTGATCAGACGCTGACGGACCGCCTACGGTCTCGGGGCCGGTCCGCGCGGGCCCGGCTGGTGCTTGGGTGGAGGCCTTCCGCCCGGACGGTGCGGGAAGGAACGGCCCAACAGCTGCTGGCGATCGTGGAGACTGCCGCCATGGCGCGGGCTCTGCGGCTGGTGGAGCAGGGGTCGACCACCAGGCGGGACTGCTGCCCGCCGAGCTCCCGGCGCGCCGCCCGCCAGCGGCGTCCCTTCCCCCGCTCCCCCCGGACGACATCCCGGAGCTGAGCTACCGGCCGCCGGGCATTGACTGGAGCCGAGACCGATCCGCGTGACCAGCCGCTGGCGGCCCCTGCCCGACGCTCACGTTCGGTGAGATACGGGCGGGTGTAACGCTGTCACGCTCACCCCGGAAGTGCCCCTGATCGGCCCTCCTGGCGGGCGATCCCGGCGAGCGTGACACCCCGGCCAGACCGCCGGCCTACCCTCCGGGCGCGGCCATGGTGCCCGTTGACCTGCTGTTTCAGTCATCCGGGCGGCTGGAAGGTGGTGTAACGCGGGGTGCCACGCTCCCCGGGCGGTGTAACACTCACCCTCCGTCAGCGGGACACCCGCTCGTGCGGCTGGTGAGGAACGCGGCGAGGTCGGCGGCGGCCTGCGGGTCGGCGTTCGCGAGGCGGCCGGCGAACGCTAGCTGGTCGACGTCGACGTCGCTACCGGGCTGGGGGCGAGCGAGGGCGGCCAGCAGCGCGGCGTGGGTGAAGATCCGGCGCGGCAGGAGGTCGGCGGCGGCCTCGCGGGCGGCCGGGTCAGCGTAGTGCCCGCGGCGCGCGGCCAGGGCGTGCGCCAACCAGGCGTCGACATCGGCCTGGACGTAGCCGCCGGCGTGGCGGGTGAGCAGGTCCCGCACCGCTTCGTCACCCTGCCGGGGTTCGGCCTGTGCCAGGGTGCCGAGCTCGCGCAGCGCCTGGAGCTCATCCGCGCGGGCCTCGATCCGCGCGGCTTCGCGCAGCTCGGCTTCCCGGGCGGCGGCGGCTGCGGCGTCGGCCGCCAGTTCCGCCCGCGCGACGTCATCCGTGCCGGGGTCGTAGACGGCGCCGGGGCCGGCCGCGGCGAGCAGCTGGTCGATGCGCTCCCACTCTGCCAACTCCGCACGGCGCCGCGGGTCGTCGGCCAGGTCCTCGTGCCGGGATGCCTGCCGGGCGTCGAACCGCGCGTCCTCGAGGGCGCCGGCGACGGCGTCGGCGGTCATGCCGCGGGCGCGGCGGCGCACCCAACCCCGGCCGATGCGGGCGGGGTCGACGGGTTCACGGGCGACGGGGAGCCGGCGGACAGCGTGCCGGGGCGTGGTCATCAGCGCCTCGCTTTCAGACGGGAAAACATACGGGCCATGGCGCGGCCGGTAATTCGGTGAGTGAGCCGAAGCACCGTAGTTGTCACCAGCGGAGAGGGATGAGCCGGCGATTCGGACCGGTCGAAGCAGTCTGGCTGTCACCAACAAGGCATTCGACTTGTCACATGCGCTCATGTGTACGGAGTGCGCAAGGACGGACCTAGGACGGATCTAGGACAGCAGCTCTTAGCCTCGACCTCGCACAACGTCCCCGTAACGAGCCGTCATGCACGAAAGCGCGTCACGGGGCTCGCACGCCTCTCGGCGGCACTGCTCGCATGGGAGACAACCCGCCAAGCACACATCCTCAGGGGGAACCACATGAATCTCGCCCGAAAGCTGGCAACCGGAGCCATCGTGGCCGGCCTCACCACCGCCGGCGCCCTCGCTGCGACCCCGGCCAGCGCCACGGTCGTGAACTCCACGTGCAACCTGTCGTCCGTCGTCAACGTCTCTTACGGCTCGGGCGGCCACTACTGCTACGTCTGGGACGGTGGGAGCGCCAACACAGGCTGGATGAACATCGTGCATTCCACCCAGGTGTGCTCGAACAGCTACACGGGATACGTGCATGACACCTCGGGACACGATTGGAACTTCTACCGAGGCGCGTGCACGCCCACTTACGGGGCGAATCTGAGCTCGATCGTCTTCACCGGCAACTGAGTTGCATTGTCCCGGCGCCCGCGGCCACAGTACTGAGAAGCTGACGCCGAATTGACAGGGCGCCACGTGGGCGCGCATCTGACGGATCACGGTCCGCCAGGTGCGCGCCTTTCGCTTGCACTCGGGTTCTGTACGCGAGGCGAGCCTGCTGCCGCCGGAACAAAACCCGCTGACAACATGCCCGCCTCGGTGACAGCTGTCGCGCTTCGGCTCAGGCGGCCGGTAATTCGGTCTCCGTCGGGCGGCCCGCTCAGAACCGGAAATCTATGTATTCCACGTTGCTGAAAACCACCTCCGGACCCTGCGCACGCTCTCCGAATTTCTGGAAGTAGGCATATCCCAGAGCTTCGGCAACAAGCCCATGCAACTCAGCTTCGGTCGCGCCCCGCTCGCGGGCGGCGAGGATGCGGCCCGCGTGGTCCGGTGAGACGGTCTGGGTGACGAGCCGGATTCGCGGGTCGTCGGTGGAGCCGAGCGCGGCCCGGAACCCGAACCGGGCCCGGGCCTCGATCAGCAGGCCGCCGCTGCTGGCCGCCTGCTCGCGGACCCGGGCACGCACGCCCGGCTGCCAGTCCCGCGCGGTCTCCTCCTCCAACGCGGCCCGCAGCGCCTTCTGGGGCCGCTTGAGCTGGCCGACGGCGGCCGCGCGGACGTCCTCGCCCTCCACGTCGCCGGCGTCCATCGGCGGCCAGGTCCACGGGTCGCGGCCGGCGATGTCCAGGACGTCGCGCAGCATCTCCACCGCATGCGGCGGTAGTTCGGTGAGGATCTTGGCGGCCTGCGGGGAGAGGCGGGCCGGCCACAGGCTGCTCACCGGGCGGCCCGCGGCGGCAGGATGTCCTCCAGGGCGACGCCGTCGGAGTCGTCGTACACCGGCTGCTCGGGCGCCCTTGCCGTAACGGGCCGCCCGCCGGGCGGGCGCGGTCAGCACGAAGCCCCGGGCCGCCGTGGGGGCGTACGGCGCCGGGGCCTCATCGTGGGGGTCTGCCGTGCTCAACGAGCCCGGTCCGGGATGGTGGTGGTGGCGCGGTGGCCTGCGCGTCGAACAGCCGGCTGGCGTAGACGGGCAGCAGGTGCTGGGTGATCCGGCGCACCCGCCCGTCGTCCGTCGACCCGGGCGCGGCGGTGAACCCGAACTGCGCCCAGGTCTCGATCACGCTGCCCGCAGCCGTGGCGGCCAGCTTCTTTGCCCGCTGCTACTTGTGGGGCCGCCGTTCGCGGGCACCTCGCGCTCCGGGCGAGCCGTGAGTTCCGCGCGGGGGCAATAGCGTTCCACCGTGCGCTGGGTGGCTCGAATCGGCTGGCCACCGCGCGGATGGAGCCCTTCTCCCCCTCGAGTAGGAACCGTGTCTGCGCTTGCGCGGACTTTGGGATCAGCCGCGCCGCGGTGTTCGGGACGGCTCGCCGGATCGGGCTGGCACCCGTACGACGGAGGATGCCCGCCCGATCGGCTTGCGGCCGCGATCGCTATGGCCCTTCAGCGGAGATGGCGAAGGAGTTCGATATTCGCGCAATTCTGGCGCAGACCGTGGAATAGTGGCAGATTCATTCGGTCGACCGCACGCATGGTATAGATGTCGCCCGGCTGATTATCTCTTTCGCCCGCTGCGAGTTCTGTGAACTCCATATAGGAAAAGCATCGGACTGAATATCATTATCACCCCGAATGCGATGGGTATATATCTCTTGTGGCCTTCATGTAGAAAGCCTTCGATTATGACAATAATTCCAAGGATGGGAAGTGCCGCCATAAAGATGCGTAATTTCTTCTCATTATCTGCCATGGGTTCCAATCCTCGCCGTCGTGGTCGGGGTGTCGGTGGGCCGGCCACCCCGACCACGATCCTCATGACTTCGACTCGTCAGATCACCCGTACGATATAATATCGGCCCCTTCGTAACCCATGAATCCGCCAGCTGCGCAACTGCCGATTATCGCTGCTGCGCCGCCGACCGGGCCGCCCAGCACGCTTGCCGCCTCAGTGACTCCCGTTTCAGACGCGGCTCCGATACCCGACAGGCAGCCAGTCACCGCACCAAAAACATCGCTCCCCACACCCAAGATTCCACTAAGGCTGAACGTCCCGTTGGGGTCGGTGTTGTTGGCGGGGTTGTTGCCGAAGGCGGTGTAGGGGTTGGTTTCCTGGTCGCTGGGGTCGGTTTGGGTGAAGCGGGTGAGGGTGGGGTCGTAGTAGCGGGCGCCCATCTTGTAGAGGCCGGTGGGGTCGAGGTAGGCGCCCTGGAATCGGTAGGGCTGAGGCGTGTTTTGGGTGAGGGTGCGGGCGTTGCCTGCCGGGTCGTAGGTGTAGGCGTCGACGCGCGTGCCGGTGTTGTCGACGAGGCCGAGGACGGAGCCGTCGGCGTCGGTGAGGTAGTAGTAGGACTTCCCGCTGGTCCTCATGGAGTTGAGGGTTCCCCCGGGCTCGCGGGTGAATCCGGTGTCGGTTCCGTTGGTGGTGGAGGCGGCCAGTCCTTCGGGGCCGTTGTGGAACGTGGTGGCGGTGCCGGCGGCGGTGAGGCTGGTGCGCTCGCCGTTGTCGGTGCCGGCGTAGGTGGCGGTGTAGGGGGTGCCGGCGGCGGTGAGGGAGGTGAGCTGGTTGTAGTCGGACCAGGTCTCGTTGGTGCGTACGCCGCTGCCGGAGTTGGCGGTGGTTTCGTCGCCGTCGGTGTTGTAGGACCAGCCGGTGGTGGAGCCGTTCTTGGAGGTCAGTTCGGAGGCGTCGTTGTAGCTGTAGGTGGTGCTGCCCGGGCAGGTGGTGCTGGAGCCGGCCGAGGTGGAGGTGATGTTGCCGGCGGGGTCGTAGCAGTACACCCAGTTCGCGTTCGCGGACTCCTTCGCGGTGGACAGCCGGTTCTGCGCGTCGTAGGCGTAGGTGGTGGTGGTGCTGGTCTGGTTGTCCTTGCGGGTGTGGACGAGGGTGCCGTCCGTGGAGGACGGCCCGGTGGTGTAGGTGTAGCCGAGGTCGACCAGCGTCGTCGAACCCGCCTTGACGGTGATCGAGGTGGGCCGGTTGGAGTTGTCCAGGCCGATCGTCTGCGTGGTGCCGCCGGGGTAGGCGGTCGTGGTCAGGATGTTGTCGTTGTTGTACGTGTACGTCGTGGTGGCCCCGGAGGGGTCCTTCAACGTGTGGAGGTTGTTGGCGGCGTCGTAGCCGTAGACGACCTGGCCGGTGGGGTCGGTGTAGGTCTGCACGTTTCCGGCGGGGTCGTAGCTCAGCACGGTGGTGGAGTGGTCGGGCAGGGTGCGCACCGTCTCGCGGTTCAGGGCGTCGGGCTGGTAGGTGGTGGTGCCGGTGGCGTCGGTGCGGGAGCGCAGGTTGCCGTCGCCGGTCACGGAGACGGTCTTGGTGTTGCCGGCCGTGTCGTAGGTGTAGCTGGTCTTGTTGCCCTGCGCGTCGGTGAACGACGGCGGCAGGTCCACGCCGGCGATCGTGGCGTACGCGCCGAAGGCGGAGGTGGCGCCGGTGGGGAGCTTGGCGGAGGTGGGGTTGCTGCGGGCGTCCCAGCCGTAGGTGGTGATGTTCCCGCCGGCGCCGCCGGTGCCCATGGCGTCGGTGGCGGTTCTCGACGTTGTGGTTGGCGTCGTACGTCGAGGACTTGGAGTGGGACAGGGGGTCGACGACCTTGGTGATCTGCCCGCTCGCGTCGTGGGTGTAGACGGTCTTGTGGACGTTGGGGTCGGTGGCGGTGACGGTACCCGCGGCGCCGAGGTCTCCGGTGTAGTCGTAGCTCCAACTCGGGCCGGTTTTGGCGGCGGTGTCGGTGAAGAACGGGGCCAGCCGTGGCAACCAGCGCTGCAGGGCACCTGGCCCTGACCGGTCGGCGGGGCCGCCAGCGGCGAGAGCGTGGCCAAGACTCTCGGCGACGGCGCCACGACCGGAGAATGGGGCACCGCCCCGGCCGGAGACATCGTCATCGTGGCCCTCTTGTACGACGGTGTCCTGCCGGCCATCGCCAGGTACGGAGACGCACTCGCGGGCAAGGTCATCGTCGACATCAGCAACCCCTTCAACTCCACCTTCGACGGGCTGGCCCACCGCGAGGAGACCTCGATCGCGCAGGAAGTCGCCAAAGCGGCCCCGGCTGGCGCCGGCGTGGTGAAGGCGTTCAACACCGTCTTCCGGCAAGTCCTGGAGAAGGGCCGGCCCGACGTCTTCCTCGCGGGCGATGACACGCAGGCCAAGGCGAGTGTGGAGGCGTTCATCGAGAGCCTCGGGATGCGCCCGCTGGACGTCGGCGGCCTGAAGATGGCGCACTGGCTGGAAGGAGCGGGCGTGGTCACGGTGGGCCTCGCCAACCACGGGGTGGGGAACACGGACTTCGCCCTCGGCGTCACCGAGTTTCCCGTCTGATCAGACAGTTGACGGAACGCCGAAGGGGCTCGTCATGAAGCTTGGTTTCACACTTCCCGTCATCGGGCCCGCTATCAGCAGCGCAGCCGGCCCGAGACGCCATCCGCTTATCGATGGCGGGGCTGGTCTGGTCGAACAGGGTTCCTGTTCCGGTGATCGCGCGAGGGCCGGCGCATGACAGCAGGGCCTCTTGGTAGGTCGGGGGTGCGAACCAAACCACGACGACGTCGTCACGGCCATCGCCGAGGTCACCGGTCGGCCCGTCGTCCACCGCCGCCTGTCCTACGAGCAGATGCGCGATCGCCTCACGGGTTAGATGCCGGTGGAGTTCGCCGCGATGCTGGCCGGCATGGACCGTGCCATCTCCACGGGGTCGGAGGACCGCGTCACCGACACCGTCCAGCGCCTCACCGGTCGGCCCCCGCGCGCTTTCCGGGCCTTCCTTGAGAGGGAGACGCGATGCGGCAGCTGATGTTCCAGGACGATCAGCAGTTCTGGTTCGAGACCCTGCGCAACCTCGGTCCGGCCGCATACGGAGGCTCGGACGTCGGTGAAGTCGTCGCCACCGCGGTGAGGTGATGGACGTGATCGCGTGGAAGCTCCAGCCCGGATCGCAGCAGGCGTATCTGCCCGAGAAGTACGGAACTGGCTGGGCGTCCACCACCGGTTGCGGAGGTGGGCCGCGGACGACCCGTGGGGGCGGGACTTCACCCCGTTGACGGCCCAGGCCGATGGGGCGGATCACGGTCGACGAGCAGGTTCGGTCTCGACTGGCTGCTCGACGGCCTCCGCGGCCCGGTCGTTCCACGAGTGACCCGGGGGTGCGGGTCCAGCGCGTCGACCACGGCAGTGTCCATCCTTCGCGCCGAGCGTCCCCAACAATGCCTGTCCTGCCCACGGGTGGGCTCTGGATGAAGCTCGGCGAGAGCGCCGACTGCCTCCGCGCCGTCGACCCTGAGATCGCCGTCCCCATCCACCAGGCCGGCCTGGCCGAGATCCACCAGCAACTGCATTACCAGCTCTTCCGCAACCTTGCGCCGTCCGGCGCCGACGTCCGCGTCCTCGACCACGGCACCGCGGAGACCCTGTAGCGGCACGGCGCAACGCAGCCGAGCGTCTTCAGCCGCTTGGACCAGAAGATCACTGCTACGGAGAGCCGGGTCTCCGCCGCAGACGGTCTACCGGAGGTTCGCCCGGTGGAGCGGGAACCGGGTGTGGGCCAGGCTTCAGCCGAGTCCCCGCTCCGTTCCGGCCGACGGGTAGCGCGTGTCGAGCCTGCGAACCAGCCCGTTCCGCGTGTTCACCGGCAGGGAGGGGGGCGCGCGGCGCGGGTGTGGTCGTGGGGACAGCGCTGGCAGCACCGGGTCCGGGTCGCCCGAATGACTCTCCCCTGTAGCTGGCGGACGAGCGCGGACGTGTAGTGGAGGTGGTGCGGCCCCACCCAGGCGGGCCGCCATCGCCCCGTCCACGGTGGACGGACTTCCGAGGAGTCATCGTGAAGCACCACACCAGAGCCGCCGCCGCAGTCACCGGAACCCTGCTGGCCCTCGCCGCCGCGACGGCCTGTTCCAGCTCCGGCGATACGGCCCACAGCTCCGCTGCCGCCGCACCGGCCGCCGCTGGGACGCACGCGGCGGACAACGCCGCGAGTTCCAGCTCGGCGACGGTGAGCACCAAGTCGGTGAAACTCGGCAAGATCCTCGTCGACAACAAGGGCATGACCCTCTACCTCTTCCAGGCGGACAAGACCAGCAAGTCCACCTGCAACGGGGCGTGCGCCACCGCGTGGCCGCCGCTCACGGTGACGGGCAAGCCGACCGCCGCCGGCGGGGCGCAGAGCAAGCTGCTGTCGACCTCCAAGCGCAGTGACGGCAGCATGCAGGTGACGTACAAGGGCCACCCGCTCTACCGCTTCGCCGGGGACAAGAAGTCCGGCCAGACCAATGGCCAGGGCCTCAACAACTTCGGCGCCAAGTGGTACGTCGTCGGCACCAACGGCAAGCAGATCACCACCAAGCCGTCCTCGCAGCCCTCCTCCTCCACCTCCGGCGGTGGCGGAGGCTACTGAGCCACGCTGCAGCAGGTCTTCGTCGGCGTCCTCGACAGGCCGTTCCCATCGAGGACGGATGTTGGCGCTTCAACGAAGCGCCATCGCCGGCACGGCCGTGCGTCACCGGCGGCGCGTCCTTGGGCGGCACGGCCTCGGCCGCGGCCGTGAACGCGGTGTTCGCCACCGGCCACGGCACCTCCAAGCCGCGCGTGGCCCGCACCGCAGTCCGTCCTCGGTCGGCGACCGCTTCCCCGACCGAGGTACGCGGCCGCGACGTCGACCGCGACCGCGGTGGGATCGACGGCAGCGCCTCGGTGAACGTCTTGCGCCGGCACCGCTGTTGACGCACCGCCATCGGCGCTTGGTCCACGTCACACAGGTTCGCCGCCCGGCCACGGGCAGGTCCCGCGGACGAGTGCGTACCCAGCGGTGCGGCCACCCGGACCGCACCCCGTCGTGGGGGCACGCGCCGCGGGTGAGCGTCGCCATGCGCGGCCGGAGTTCGACGAGCCTCTCGCGCCCTTCGAAGGCACGGACAGTCCCACGCCCCCTCCACCGCGGCGGCGCTCTCGTCCGGCTGAGTCGGAAGCGTCGGGTTGTCGGACTTGGTGGCGATGGGCCCGGTCGGGGCGACCGTGATGATGGCGCTCGAATGCCGGCCTCGTTCGGGCCGGTGGCTCAGGTGTGGGTCGTGCGGTTTCCTTCTGTTGGGGTGACGCGGCAGCGCTGCCGCTGTCCGGACGTCACGGTGTGACCTGCTTCCGGAACCCGGTCGCGAGGCCGCGTGCGGCTTCGGCGAGCATCGACGTGTCGTTGCTCAGCATCACGAAGTCGCAGCCCTCGCGCACCGCTTGAGCGGCCCGGTCGGGTACCGACCCGAAGGCCAGGCCCGCACTTGTACGCGACGCGGAGGTTCAGGGCCCGGAGAGGTCTTGGCGGACCGGGGCGTGCGGGTGGTGAACCAGCGGGACTTAGGCCGTGTTTTGGAAGTCCCGCCTGGCCCGTGGCGCCTGGCACGCACGCTCGCTTCGTTGTCGGGCTTGTCCGAGTAGGCCCACTACGAGG
>NZ_JBFBIV010000114.1:0-22562 GCF_040702025.1 Streptomyces sp. NPDC088194
CTGCCCCTCCTCGGTGAGGAGGTGCAGCCGGGCCGCCGCGTAACCGTGGCCTTGCGCTTCGACGCTTTCGGTCACTGGTGCTCCGCTGTCTTGTCGTCGAGCCGCGGCTCGGGGTGGCCGGGGCTTGCGACCGGGGGTGCGATGGTCGTCAGAGCGCGTCGGGCCCGCGCTCGCCGGTACGGACCCGGACGGCCGTGTCGACCGGCAGGCTCCACACCTTCCCGTCTCCGATCTTGCCCGTTCTGGCCGCCTTGACCACGACCTCGATGAGCTGTTCGGCGTCGGCGTCCTCGACCAGGACCTCGATCCTGATCTTCGGCACGAGGTCGACGGTGTACTCGGCGCCCCGGTAGACCTCGGTGTGGCCGCGCTGGCGGCCGTAGCCGCTGGCCTCGGTGACGGTCAGGCCCTGGACGCCGAACGCCTGGAGGGCTTCCTTGATCTCGTCGAGCCGGTGCGGCTTGACGACGGCGGTGATGAGCTTCACGCGTCCACCTTCTTGGTCAGGCCGGTCTCGAGGCCGGCGGGGGCCGCGTGGGAGACGCTGCCGACTCCGGTGAAGTCGTACGCGGTCTCCGCGTGCTCGGCCTGGTCGATGCCGCTGATCTCGACCTCCTCCGGGACCCGGAAGCCCATCGCCATGTCGATCAGCTTGGCGAGGATCGCGGAGCAGACCAGGGAGTAGCCGAGGACCGCGAAGACCCCGATCGCCTGGATGCCGAACTGGTGCCAGCCGCCGCCGTAGAAGACGCCCTTGACGTCCTGGCCGACGCCGCCGGTGGCCAGCAGGCCGATCAGCAGGGAGCCGACGATGCCGCCGACCATGTGGACGCCGACCACGTCGAGGGAGTCGTCGTAGTTGAAGCGGTACTTCAGGCTGACCGCCGCCGCGCAGATCACACCGGCGATGACGCCGACCGCTATCGCGCCGAGCGGGCTGACCGAGGCGCAGGAGGGCGTGATCGCGACCAGGCCGGCGACCGCGCCGGAGGCGGCGCCCAGGGTGGTGAAGGAGCCGTGCCGCAGCCGCTCGTAGGCCAGCCAGCCGACCATGGCCGCGGCGGTGGCGATCTGGGTGTTGATGAAGACCGTCGACGCGACGCCGTCGGAGGTGATCTCCGAGCCGGCGTTGAAGCCGAACCAGCCGAACCACAGCAGGCCGGCGCCGAGCATCACCCAGGGCATGCTGTGCGGGCGCATCGGGTCGCGCTTGAAGCCGACCCGCTTGCCGATGACGAGGATGACGCCGAGGGCCGCGGCGCCCGCGTTGATGTGGACCGCGGTACCGCCGGCGAAGTCGATCACGCCCTTCTGGCCGAGCCAGCCGCCGCCCCACACCCAGTGGGCCACCGGGAAGTACACGACGGTCGCCCACACGGCGATGAACAGCGACCAGGCGGTGAACTTGACCCGGTCGGCGAGCGCGCCGCTGATCAGTGCGGGGGTGATGATCGCGAACATCAGCTGGAACGCGGCGAACGCGAAGATCGGGGTGCCGGTCGCGCCCCAGAGGTCGTCCGGTGCGATGTCCCGAAGGCCCAGCCAGCGCGTGCCGCCGAGGAATCCGCCGTTGTCGCCGTCGAAGGCGAAGCTGAATCCGTAACCGGTCCACAACAGCGTTATGATCCCGAGGCTGATGAAACTCATCATCAGCATGTTCAGGGCACTCTTCACACGGACCATGCCGCCGTAGAAGAACGCCAGCCCCGGTGTCATCAGCATCACGAGCGCGGAGCTCAGAAGCAGAAATGCGGTATTACCGGAGTCGAGCTTGGGCGCATCCGCGGCCAGTGTGATGATGGCTGGTGCCATCGGCGTCTCCTCGTCATCCGAACGGCCCGTGCGGGCGGTGCAGGGGTGGGCCGGTATTGGCCTTGAGGTTGGCCGAAGCGGGTTTCACCCGATGCCATAGGATGTTTCACCGCCGTGACGAAGAAGTCACCCGTGTTACGCGGAGATGAACCATCCGGGTGTTCGGTGAAGGATGTATACGGGTGGGAAAGAAGACGACCGGCCGGGCGACGCGGTGACGGCGCCGGGCGGTTTCGCGGTTATGCCGACTCGGCGACTTCCGGGAGTTCCTCGGAAAGCCGCTCGGCGAGCTGGACCACCTCGGGCACGTCGCCGAAGTCGCGGACGGCGGCGTGGGTGGTCTTGCGGATGCGGGTGTTGACCCGCTCGGAGCGGACCCGCCTGGCGGCTTCCATCGCCTCGACGGTGTAGTGCGCGGCCTGCTCGGGCTCGCGCATCAGCAGCTGGACGGTGCCCATGCCGACCAGGTTGAGCGCGTAGGCGCGCTGGTGGACCGGGTCGTCGCGGAAGCCGTCGACGGCTTCGAGCATCTCGGGCTGGGCGAGGGAGGCGTAGGTGGGGCTGCGACCGGCGACGTAGGCGAGGTCGCGGTAGGAGTGCGCGTTCTCGGCGTGCAGCTCGGCCTCGGTGAAGAAGTTGATCCAGGCCGGTTCCTCGCCCGGGCGGGCGTCGGCGAAGGTGTCCTCGGCCATCCGGACCGCGCGGTGGCACTTGTTGACCTGGCCCATGTTGGCGTAGGCGCGGGCCTCCAGGGTGTAGAGCATCGCCTGCGTGGCGGCGCCGGCCGAGTCGCGGCTGCCGTACTGGGCGAGGTGGATGAGCTCCAGGGCGTCGTCGGGGCGCTCCAGGTGGATCATCTGGCGGCTCATGGAGGAGAGCACGAACGCGCCGAGCGGCCGGTCGCCGGCCTCCTTGGCGGCGTGCAGCGCGAGGACCAGGTACTTCTGCGCGGTGGGCTGGAGCCCCACGTCGTAGCTCATCCAGCCGGCGAGGGCGGCGAGGTCGGCGGTGATCCGGTACAGCCGGCGGGCGACGGGCTCGGGGTGCGGCTCCTGGAGCAGGTCGGTGATCTCGTGCAGCTGGCCGACGACGGCTTTACGGCGCAGCCCGCCGCCGCACTGGCTGTCCCACTCGCGGAACATCGCGGCGGTGGACTCCAGGAGTTGCAGCTCCTGCTCGGACAGCCGGGACGGGCGGCCGGCGTCGCGGCCCGCGGCCTGCGCGGCGGCGGGACGGGCCGGCGACGAGGTGGGCACCAGCCAGCGCTGCATGGGTTCGAGCAGCGCGGGTCCCGCGGACAGGACGAGGGAGGCGCCGAGGAATCCGCGGCGGCCGAGCATGAGGTCGCTGCGGGAGAACTCGTTGATGAGCTGGACGGTCTGCGGGCCGGCCCACGGCAGGTCGATGTCACCGCCGGAGGGCGGCTGCTGGGCGGAGCGCAGGCCGAGGTCCTCGACGGGGACGACGCATCCGAAGCGTTCGGAGAACAGCTCGGACAGGATGCGCGGGATGGGCTCCCTGGGCTGCTCGCCGTCCAGCCAGCGCCGCACTCTTGACGTGTCCGTGCTGACGTGGTGTGCGCCCAACTGGCGTGCCCGGCGGTTGACTTGACGAGCGAGTTCGCCCTTGGACCAGCCGCTGCGCACGAACCACGAGGTCAACTGCGCGTTGGGCTGCTTGTCCGCTGCACCGGTCACGGCCACGCCCCCATCCCGCCTCTTCTACCAACGTAAAGTAGCGCCACGGTCACCTCTCCTGCGACCGCAATTGCGGAAACGCCACCATTCGCCACCCCTTCGGATGAACTCTGTTGCGGCCGCAGGCGATTCACTTGACACATGCCGCTGGGAGCGGCGCTCGCGAGTGCGTAACCAACGGCGGGCGCGATCAGTTGGAGGGGTCATGGTGTTCACGATCGGCACAATGCGTGAGATGCGGCAGCACCGGACCGTCGTGCGGCACGCCGCAAGGATGGCAGCGCTCCCCGGCGTGTGGAGTGCGGCGCGCCGCAGGGCGCGCACCACGGTGTGCGGCACGGTCGCCGAGTACACCGGGCTGTGCGGCTGGGCGGTGGTGCCGGGGACCCGGGCGGCGCGCGGCGGCGCGGTGTGCTCGTGCGGGGAGCCGCGCTGCAAGGAGCCGGGCGCCCACCCGCTGGACCCGGCGGCCGAAGTGCCGGCCGGCGCGGGGCCGGAGGCGGTCGCGCGGATGTGGGAGCGGATGCCGGGCGCGTCGGTGCTGCTGCCCGCCGGGCGGACGTTCGACATCATCGACGTGGCCGAACTGCCGGGCCGGCGGGCGCTGGTGCGGCTGGAGCGGATGGGCCTGCACCTGGGGCCGGTGCTGCTGACGCCCACCGGGCGGGCGCAGTTCTTCGTGGCCCCGGGGGCCGCCGCCGAACTCCCGCACCTGCTCTACCGGATGGGCTGGGACGACGCGCGGCTGGACCTGCGCTGCCTCGGCCCCGGCGACCATGTCACCGCTCCCCCCTCGGACTTCGGCGGGCTCGGCCCGGTCCGCTGGCTGCGCGAGCCCCGGCTGGACTCGATGCCCCATCCCCCCGAGGCCCGTCTCCTCCTGGGCACCCTGGCGTACGTGTCCCACCGCGCGCGGGCCTGCGCGTAAGGCTTAAGGCTGTCGCGTCCTCGGATACGTGCTCGGCGTATACGTACCGGACGTATACGCGCTCGGCTCATGTGTAAGGGGCGCCCACTCCTGGTGGGCGCCCCTTACACGTGGGCTGGCGTGGCGAGCGATCGAGTGGCCGAGTGGCCGAGTGGCCGACACCCGCGGCCGGACCCGGGCGGGCTACTCGCCGATCAGCGCGTCGACGAACGCCTCCGGCTCGAACGGGGCGAGGTCGTCCGCGCCCTCGCCGAGGCCGATGAGCTTGACCGGGACACCGAGTTCGCGCTGGACGGCGACCACGATGCCGCCCTTGGCGGTGCCGTCGAGCTTGGTGAGCACGATGCCGGTGATGGCCACCACCTCGGCGAAGACGCGGGCCTGCACCAGGCCGTTCTGGCCGGTGGTGGCGTCCAGGACGAGCAGCACCTCGTCGACCGGGCCGTGCTTCTCGACCACGCGCTTGACCTTGCCGAGCTCGTCCATCAGGCCGGTCTTGGTGTGCAGCCGCCCGGCGGTGTCGATCAGCACGGTGTCGGCACCCTCGGCGATGCCCTCCTTGACCGCGTCGAACGCGACCGACGCGGGGTCGCCGCCCTCGGGGCCGCGCACGGTGCGCGCCCCGACGCGTTCGCCCCAGGTCTGGAGCTGGTCGGCGGCGGCGGCCCGGAAGGTGTCGGCCGCGCCCAGCACCACGCTGCGGCCGTCGGCGACCAGCACCCGGGCGAGCTTGCCGGTGGTGGTGGTCTTGCCGGTGCCGTTGACCCCGACGACCAGCACGACGGCCGGGGACTCCTCGTGGCTCTCGGTGCGCAGCGTACGGTCCAGGGTCGGGTCGACCAGCGTGACCAGTTCCTCCCGCAGCAGCGTGCGCAGTTCGTCGGGGGTGCGGGTGCCCAGCACGCGCACCCGGGTGCGCAGCCGCTCGACGAGTTCCTGGGTCGGGGTCACACCGACATCGGCGGTGATGAGGGTGTCCTCGACCTCCTCCCAGGTGTCGTCGTCCAGCCGCTCCCGCGACAGCAGGGTGAGCAGGCCCTTGCCGAGCGAGTTCTGCGAACGGGACAGGCGGGAGCGCAGCCGTACCAGCCGGCCCGCGGTCGGCTCCGGCTGCTCGACAACGAGCTGCTCGGGGACCCCCACCTCCTCGGGGGCCTCGGGCGCGGCGGTCGCGCCGGGCAGCTCGACCTCCTCGATGGTCCTGCGGGACTCGTCCCGTGGGGTCTCGGCCTCATCCCCGACGTGCGGTTCGGCGGGAGGCTTGGTGATCGTCGGGGTGCTCGGCGGGGACGGCGGCAGCTGCTGCTTCTTCTTGCGGCGGCTGCCGACCACCAGCCCGCCGGCCCCAAGGAGCACGACCAGGGCAATGACGACGACAAGGATGACGGTTTCCATAGCCTCCCTAGTATCCCTACTCCGGCGTCGCCGCCGTCTCACCCGGGTTCTTCCGCGCCGCGGAGGTGGCGGAAACGGCCGGGCGACGAGCACGGGTGCGTCGGAGAAGCGGCGGCAGCAGGGGGCGCGGCGGAAACAGGGTGCTCAGCGGAAGCGAGGAGCGCGGCGGAGACGGGGTGCCCGACGGAAGCGGCCTCAGCCGGACCCGGGCTCCGGACACGTGCGGCCCACGGGTTCCGGACCACGGCGTGCCACTCCCGTGCGCTCAACTCGCCCGCAGGCCCCGGTCGGCGAAGGCGATCAGCCACTCGAAGCTCTCGTCGATGTCGGCGCTCCACTGGAAGCCGTTGGACGCCTGCAAGGTGGCGAACCCGTGGCACAGGCTGCGCAGCATCCGCAGCGCGTGGTCCACGTCGGCCGGCGCGACGTCGTAGCCGCGCAGCACCGCCCTGAACGCGTCGAGCGACCGCTGGCCCTCGACCGCCAGCGGGTCGTCCGGGCCGGACGGTTCCACGCCGATCGTCGCGGCGTACCGCCCGGGGTGCTCCACGACGAACGCGCGGAAGGCGCGTGCCGCCGCTGCCAGGGCGTCGCGGCCGGCGTAACCCTGGATCGCGCCGCCGATGACGTCCGCGGCCTGGCCCAGCGCCAGGACCGCGATGCGCCGGTTGAGGTCGTCCTGGCCGGCGACGTGCTTGTACAGGGACGGGGTGCGCACGCCCAGCCGCTCGGCCAGCGAACCCATGGTCAGCTGGGCGAGGCCCACCTCGTCGGCGAGGGCGGCGCCGGCCGCGACCACGGTCGCCCGGTCCAGGCCGGCCCTAGGCACGGGCGGTGACCGTACGGAGGAAGTCGAGCACCAGCGACACGACCTGGTCGGGGAACTGGTCGTGCGGGTAGTGCCCGGCGCCCTCGATCATCTCCAGGCGGCCGAGGCCGGCCGGCAGGGCCTCGACGATCGCCGTGCCCTCGGCGTGCGGGTCGGCCCAGTCGGGGTCGAGCGTGCCCATCACGACCAGGACCGGGGAGCTGACGTGGCCGAGTTGCGCGCCGGCGTCGGTCGGGGCGCTGCGGCCCATGCCCTGCATCGCCTTCATCCGGCCCGGCTCGCGCATCATGGCGTCGATCCGGCCGAGGTACTCGTCCCAGCCGGCCGGCTTCACGCCGGGGTAGGCCACGTCGAGGTACGCCTTCCACAGCCGCACGCTGCCGAACATCCCCGCGCCGACCAGCCGCAGCATGCCCCGCCGGAAGCGCTTCACCCGCAGGTCGCCCAGGCGGATCGACTGCTTGCGGGTGAACGGCCCCAGCTCGACGACCGCGCTGATCAGCGAGGGCTCCTGGGCCGCGGCGATGGTGGCGGCGCCGCCGGAGATCGAGTGCCCGACGAGTACGGCCGGGCCGCCCAGGTGCCGGATCACGGCGAGCAGATCACCGGCGATGGCGGTACGGCTCCAGGCCGGCCACGCGACGCTGGACTCGCCGCTGCCCCGCAGGTCCACGGCGGCGACCCGGTAGCCCGCCGCCACCAGCGCCGGCATCACCTTGCGGTACGCGGCGCGGCTGTTCCCCATCCCGTGCGCGAGGACGATCAGCGGGCCGTCTCCCGCCACTTCGTACGCGATCGTGCCGCCGTCGACGGCGAGGTACTCGGTCATGGCATCCCCTGACACTCAGATCTGGCTAACTCCGTTAGCTAAAAGCTAATCTCATTAACCAACCTTGTCAACGCCCCCGCGACGATCCACCTCTCCCAGCGTCCCGCCCCGCACCCCACCCGGCGAACCCGCAGGTCACAGCGCCGCCGGCGGCAGATCCGGCACCCGGGGACGCGAAAGACGCACACCCTCGCCGCGCTAACGCCTCGGCGGCCCGTACGGCGTTCCGCGAGGCTCGGGTGCCTCAGTCGACCCTCAACTCGTAGTGGAGCCGTTGGGTGGCGGCGGAGAATGCCGATACGTCGACTTGGAAGGCGGTGCCGTCGGCGTCGAGGGTGACGCGGACCAGTTCGAGGACGGGGTCGGCCGCGGTGATGCCGAGGGCTTCCCGCTCGGCCGGCAGCGGCAGCCGGGCGCGGACGTCTTCGCGTACGGTGCGGGCGCGGTGGCCGAGCGTGGCAAGCAGGGTGACGGCGCCGCCGCGGATCTTCGCGGTGCCCGCCAGCGCGGTGCCGCGCGCGACGCTCACCGGGTAGTAGGTCACGGTCACTTCGGTGGGTTCGCCGTCCAGCAGGATCACCCGGCACCGTTCGACCACGGCTTCGCCCTCATCCACGCCGAGGAGCCTCGCCACCTCCGCGGGCGCCGCCGTCTCCCCGGCCCGCACGATCCGCTGCGAGCCGCTCCGGCCGCGCGCCGCCGTCTCCTCGCTCCACGCGTCCCGCTCACCTTCCGCCCGCGCCCGCACGTAAGGCGCCGACCCGTGCACCCATTCTTCTCCGGCGCCCATCAGCCCGGCTCCTCCCGTTTCTACGCCCGCGCTGCGCCGCCCGCCCGGCTTCAGACGACGCCGAAGTCGACGGCGCCGGAACGGACCAACTCCACGAAGGAAGCCCACTCCGCAGGGGCGACGAGGAGGGCGGGGCCCGCCTTGTCCTTGGAGTCGCGCACGCCGACACAACCAGGCACGTCCGCTATCTCGACACAGTTGTTCGTGCTGCCGCTGTAGCTGGACTTGCGCCACGCCCGTTCCAGGGCCGCTTCCGTCGAAGGGCCGCGCATGTACTCGTTCCCGCCCGGCTTCAGACGACGCCGAAGTCGACGGCGCCGGAACGGACCAACTCCACGAAGGAGGCCCACTCCACAGGGGTGACGAGGAGGGCGGGGCCCGCCTTGTCCTTGGAGTCGCGCACACCGACCGCGCGGGAGAGCGGCGCGACCTCGACGCAGGCACCCCCGGAGTCATTGCTGTAGGAGGACTTCCGCCACGCCCGTTCCGGGACCACCTCCGTCGAAGGGCCGCGCATGTACTCGTTCCTCGGCATCTCCATCACCACTCCATCGTCCGTGCGAAACGCGCCGCTTCGACCGTGACGGCACAACGCCCTTGCGGGGAGCACCGAACGCGCCAAAACCGTACGAGTCCCAGCCCGTCAGCGCGGAGACCCGAACGACACGGCCGTTGCCCGCCCGGCCGGCCTCAGACCACCCCAAAATCGACGGCGCCGGAACGGACCAGGTCCACGAAGGAAGCCCACTCCGCGGGGGCGACGAGGAGGGCGGGGCCCGCCTTGTCCTTAGAGTCGCGTATGCCGACCGCGTGCGCGAGCGGCGCGACCTCGACGCAGACGCCGCCCGAGTCGTTGCTGTAGGAGGACTTGAACCAGACGGACTCGTCGGCCAGTTCGGGGGCCAGGATGTTCGCGTTGATGACTACGTCCATTCTGTCGTGAGCTTCTTCAGGAAACCGGCCGTGTGAGCCGGCGGGAGGGCGCTGTCGCGCATCGCGTCGAACCGGCGGATGGTCCGCAGCACGTCACTGCGCTCGTCGGACACACTGATCGTGTTCCACTGGTCGATCTGCACGACGGGTGCGAGCGTCTCAGAGAAGTCGATGAGAACGAAGTTACTTTCTGTGCGGTAAGTCAGCACATCGTGCGGCAGGATCTGGATGGTCACGTTCTCCAGCTCGCCCATCGCCACGATCTCCGCGTACTGCTCGCGCATCACCTCCCGGCTCGCCACCATACGACGGACCGCCGACTCGTCCATGATGACGCGCAACTTGACGGGGTCCACCGAGCGCGTAATCAACTCCTTGCGCTCCATGCGCAGTTGTACGTTCGTATCGACATACTCCGTCGTCGTCTCGTCGATCGGTTTGGCGAGCTGATAGAGAGCTCGGGCATACGCCTCCGTCTGGAAGAACCCGAACACGAAGCTCGGCTGGTATGCCCGCATCGCCTCCGCGTCCTCCTCCAAACCCCGGTACGTCGGCATCTTCGACGGCATGTACGCCTTGTACGGGGTCCAGGGCTCCTTGCTCAGGGACTCGCGGTGGAGCTGGAGCAAGGTCTCGCGGTCGCCCTTGGCCATGTCGAGGTCGTAGAAGTCGATCAGGGCTTCGAGGTCGCCGACGCGGGGCAGGTCGTTCTCCCCGATCTCGACCCTGGCGAGCTTGCTGTGGGAGAACTTCAGCTCCCTGGCGACCTCTTGGATGGTGAGGTCTCTCTTCTCCCGGAGCTTGCGCAACTCCTTGCCCAGCTCTCGCCGTCGGAACGTCGCTCCGCGCTTGGCCGCCACGCGACATCCCCTCCTTTCCATGTCAGGCCCAGCAGGGCTCGTGCGGGTACCCCGGAAGGCGTCTGTCGGGTGCCGACGTGGGTCGTGCCGGGGTGCGCTCCATCCGTAGCTCGGTACTGGCTGTGTGGCTGCCCCCGATCGAGCAATTGCCAATTTTAGCCAAACAGCCGACTCGCTTGCACAGTAATTCGCACATGCGCCAACGTAGTTGACGTTGAGTCAGGGACCGGCGTCACGCAAATGGGACGCCATCAGTCCTGGCCAACGGCCACATCCACGCGCCTCCCGCACCCGAAACCCATCCGAAGGAGCCCTGTCATGTCTCTGAACGCCGGCCGATTTTCGGCGAAGTTGTTGGACCCGACGCTGTCCGCGCGGTCGCTGTACGGGGCCGAGTTGAGGTACTACCGGGAGCGGGCCGGGCTGACTCTGGAGGAGTTGGCGGACCGGCTGCACATCGAGATGTCGTTCCTCGCCCGGATCGAGCAGGGGGAGCGACGGCTGTCCGACGAGTTGGCGCGGGCGGTGGACGACATCCTCGGCACCGGCGGCTTCTTCGCACGGAACCTGGTGGTCGCCCGCTCCGCGCCCGCCCCCGGGCGGCTCACCCCGCTCGCGGAGTGGGAGTGGCTGGCGACCGCCATCCGGGAGTGGGACGCCGCGCTCGTGCCGGGCCTGCTCCAGACGGACGCGTACGCCGAGGCCGTCGCGAAGACGTACGCCGCGCTGCTGGCGGACCGCCCCACCCGGCACCGTTGGGACGCGAGGCTGTCGCGGACCCCCGTCCTGCTGGACCCGCGCGGCCCCCGCTACACCGGGGTGCTCGGCGAGGCCGCGCTACGCCGCCCGCTCGGCGGTCCCGCCGCCATGGCCGGGCAACTCCACCACCTCGCCGATCTGGTCCGCCGCGAGCGCATCACGCTGTACGTCCTCCCGCTGACCGCCACCCCGCACCCCGCCGCCACCGACGGGGCGTTGCGCGTCATGACGTACGCCGAGGAGAACCCCACGCTGCACTTCACGGCCCACCACACCGGCACCCACCAGACCGACCCCGCCGCCGTCGCCCTCGCCCACCTCACCCACGACCTGCTCGCCGGCGCCGCCCTGCCCCCGGCCCAGTCGCTCACCCTGATCGAGAACGCCGGGGCCGACTACCGTGCGGAGGCAACCGGAGAACGGTCCGCCGAGCGCGCCGCGCTGTCGGAATGACGACGCGGCTCGGTGCGCGATCGGCTGAGCCGCGAGGTCACCCCGTAAACAGCCGGTCCAACGCCGCCTGGCTCTCGTCGTCCGCGGCGCGGTAGATCAGCAACCGCTGATCCGGGTCTTGGAGTGGCACGAGCACTTCGAAGTGCAGGGCGACCACACCCACGTCGGGGTGCCGCAGCACCTTGCGGCCACGCCCGTTGGCCTTGATGTCCCGCTCGGCCCACAGCCGCGCGAACTCCTCGTCGGCGGCGAGGCATTCGCTGATGAGGGCGCTCAGCGCCGGGTCCTCCGGGTGGGTGGCCCACGCGGCGCGCAGGTGGGCGATCCCGTCCCGCACGACCCGTTCGCGGTCGTCGTAGAACTCCCGCATGTCCGGGTCCAGCAGGCACAGCCGCATCGCGTTGCGCTCGTTCGGCGGCAGCCGGTCGAAGGCCGGCAGCAGCCTCGCCATCTCGCCGTTCCAGGCGAGGATGTCGTAGCGGTGGTTCATCAGCATGGCCGGTCGCGGCGACAGGTCGGCGACCAACCGGGCCAGCGACGGGTCCGCGGCGGTGGCGGGTTTGTCGGCGCCGCGGGGGCGCTGCTGAGCCAGGCCGAAGAGGTAGGCGCGTTCGTCGGGGGCCAGGCGCAGCGCCTGTGCCAGCGCCTCCACCACGCCCGCTGAGGGGCGCAGCCCGCGGGCCTGTTCCAGTCGCACGATGTAGTCGGTGCTGACCCCGGCCAGCTCGGCGACCTCCTCGCGGCGCAGTCCGGGGGTGCGCCGGGCCTGCCGGCGCGTCGGCAGGCCGAAGTCCCCCGGGTCCAGACGCTCGCGCCGGGTCCGCAGGAACGCGGCCAGCTCCTGCGTCGCGTCCACGGTGCCACGGGTCATGGTCGGGCCAACCGGCTGACTGGGACTGCTATTCCCAGGAAGATCCCTCCCTTACCCCTGGCCCGCGGGGGTCGCAGGCTGGCGGAGACGGCGACGTTCACGAGCACGGGAGTACCTGATGTCACTCACCCTCGACACCTACCGGCTGCTGGGCCGCTCAGGACTGCGGGTGTCACCGCTGGCCCTGGGCACGGCGACCTTCGGCAACGAGTGGGGCTGGGCCGCCGACCCGGACGACGCGCGCAGGCTCTTCGACACCTACGTCGAGCGTGGCGGCAACTTCATCGACACCGCCAGCGGCTACGGCGGCTCCGAGCGGATGCTCGGCGAGTTCACCCGCGACCACCGCGAAAGCCTGGTGCTGGCGACGAAGTACACGACGCTGCGCCGGCCCGGCGACCCGAACTCCGGCGGCGCCCACCGCAAGAACCTGTTCGCGTCGGTGGAGGCCAGTCTGCGGCGGCTCGACACCGACTACCTCGATCTGCTCCTGCTGCACGTGTGGGACTTCACGACCCCGGTCGAGGAGATCCTGCGCGGCCTGGACGACCTGGTGCGGCAGGGCAAGGTGCTGTACGTGGGGATGTCCAACACCCCGGCCTGGGAGATCTCGCGCATGCAGGCCATCGCCGACCTGCGCGGATGGTCGCCGCTGGTCTCGCTGCAGATCGAGTACAGCCTGATCAACCGGGGCGGGGAACGCGACCTGATGCCCATGGCGCGGACGATGGGCCTGGGCGTGACCCCGTACTCGCCGCTGGGCGGCGGCGTGCTCTCCGGCAAGTACAGCCGCGCCGACCTGACCGCGGCGAACCCCGACTCCGCTGAGAGCACCCGCAAGAGCTTCAACGCCGGACTGGGCATGGTCACCGAACGCACGCTGGACATCGCCGACGTCGTACGGGAGGTCGCCGAGGAGGTGGGGCACACGCCCGCCCAGGTCGCGCTGGCCTGGACCCTGCGCAACCCGGCCGTGACGGCGCCTGTCATCGGCGCGCGCACCCACGAGCAGCTGGTGGGGAACCTGGCCGCCCTGGAGGTCGACTTCACCGCCGGCCAGCTGGCCCGCCTCGACGAGGTCAGCGCGATCGACCTCGGCTACCCGCACGACGTGCTCTCCGGTGACCACATCCGCAACGTGACCGCGGGTGGCCTGACGATCGAGGCCCGCCGCTGACGTACGGCCGAAACCCCGCACGGTACGGCCGGACGCGCGCCCCCACGGAGGCCGGTCAGCCCATCTCCTCCAGGGACTTGCCCTTGGTCTCCTTCACGAAGAGCAGCACGAAGGGGATCGAGGCCAGCGCGAAGCACGTGTAGATGACGTACGTGCCCGACAGGTTCCAGTCCGCCAGGCTCGGGAAGCTCGCGGTGATGGCCCAGTTGGCGATCCACTGCGCGGAGGCGGCGACCCCGAGGGCGGCCGCGCGGATCTTGTTGGGGAACATCTCGCCGAGGAAGACCCAGACCACCACGCCCCAGGACAGCGCGAAGAAGAGCACGAAGCAGTGGGCGGCGACGAGGGCGACGGTGCCCTCGGCGTTGGGGAGGGTCGCGCCGTGCTTGGAGGAGAACGCCCAGGCTTCGAGCGCGAGCGCGATCGTCATGCCGGTGGAGCCGATCAGGGCGAGCGGGCGGCGGCCGATCCGGTCCACGAAGATCATGGCGATCACCGTGCCGATGATGTTCACGATCGAGGTGGTGAAGGAGTAGAGGAACGAGCTGGTCGGGTCGATGCCGACGGACTGCCAGAGCGTGGCGGAGTAGTAGAAGGCCACGTTGATGCCGACGAGTTGCTGGAACGCGGAGAGCCCGATGCCGATCCAGACGATCGGCATGAAGTTCGGCATCCGGCCGCGCTTGGAGCTGAGCAGGTCGCGGAAGCTCGCCTTGTGCTCGCGGTGCATCGCGGTGCGGATCTGGTTCATGCGGGCGTCGAGGTCGGTGCCCTTGCCCTCGACCTCGGCGAGCACCGACCGGGCCTCCTTGTCGCGGCCGACGGCGAGCAGGAAGCGCGGCGACTCGGGGATGGCGAAGGAGAGCAGCCCGTAGATCACCGCGGGGATGACCATCACGCCGAGCATGACCTGCCATGCCTCCAGGCCGATCACATGGCCGCGCTGGTCGCCGTTCGCGGCTTGCAGGATGCCGTAGTTGACGAGCTGGGAGATGGCGATGCCGAGCACGATGGCGCCCTGCTGGAAGGAGGCGAGCCGGCCGCGGTAGGCGGGCGGCGAGACCTCGGCGATGTAGGCGGGGCCGATCACCGAGGCCATGCCGATCGCGAAACCGCCGATGATCCGCCACATCGCCAGGTCCCACAGCGCGAACGGAAGCGCGGAACCGACCGCGCTGATGGTGAAGAGCACCGAGGAGATCTGCATACAGCGGATGCGGCCGATCCGGTCGGCGATCCGGCCCGCCGTGGCGGCTCCGATCGCACAGCCGATCAGCGCGATCGCGATCACCTGGGCGAGCGCCGCCGAACCGATGTCGTACTTGGAGCGGATCGCCTCGACCGCGCCGTTGATCACCGAACTGTCGTAGCCGAAGAGGAAGCCGCCCATCGCGGCGGCCGCGGTGATGAAGATGACGTGGCCGAGGTGCTCGGTCGGCGGCGGCACCTGGCCCGACGTGCCGGCCGCTGTCGTGGTGCTGGTCAAAGTGCGCTCCTCGGGCTCGGCGGTGAGCCCTCACATGGAGGGTTCGGATCTTCCAGTGTTGGCGGACGACGTAGCGGCCACCACCCGAACGTATGGTCAGGCGTTCGGAGATTATGCCTACATGTTTGGAAGATAAAAAACCGAGAAGGCTGGAAAAGAGGCGTCAGTGGCGGATCTCACCATGGAAAGCAAGGAAAAGACGGCTGGCGACTTCGGCTTGTGAACGATCAGACAGCTTGGGCGGCCGTCCGCTTGCCGTCCCGGAGCCGCTGGCTGATCACCTTGGACACACCGTCACCCTGCATCGATACTCCGTACAGGGCATCGGCGACCTCCATCGTGCGCTTCTGATGGGTGATCACGATGAGCTGCGAGCTCTCCTGGAGTTCCTCCATGATCCGGATCAGCCGTTGCAGGTTGGTGTCGTCGAGCGCCGCCTCGACCTCGTCCATCACGTAGAACGGGCTCGGCCGCGCCTTGAAGATCGACACCAGCATCGCCACCGCGGTCAGCGAGCGCTCACCACCCGACAGCAGCGACAGCCGCTTCACCTTCTTCCCCGGCGGCCGCGCCTCAACCTCCACCCCCGTGGTGAGCATGTTCTCCGGGTCGGTCAGCAGCAACCGGCCCTCACCACCGGGGAAGAGCCGGGAGAAGACGCCCTCGAACTCGCGGGCGGTGTCGTGGAAGGCGGCGGCGAAGACCTGCTCCACCCGCTCGTCGACGTCCTTGATCACCTGGAGCAGGTCGGCGCGGGTCTTGCGCAGGTCCTCCAACTGCTCGGTGAGGAACTTGTGCCGCTCCTCCAGGGCCGCGAACTCCTCCAGCGCCAGCGGGTTGACCTTGCCGAGCTGCGCGTACGCCTTCTCCGCCGCCTTGAGCCGCTTCTCCTGCTCGGCGCGGACATACGGCACGGGCTGGTTGCGCGGGTGCTCCGGGTCGTCGGGCAGCACCTCGCCCTCGGCGGGCGGCGAGGGCGGCACCGGCAGCTCCGGGCCGTACTCGGCGACCAGCCCGGCCGGCTCCATGCCGTGCTCCTCCAGCGCCTTCGCCTCCAACTGCTCGATCCGCAGCCGCTTCTCGGCGCCCAGCACCTCGCCCTTGTGCACGTCACCGGTCAGCCGGTCCAGCTCGGACTTCAGCTCCCGGCCGCGCCGCCGCTCGGCGCCGAGTTCCGCCTCCCGCTCGGCCCTGGCCTGCTCGGCCGCCAGCCGCTCGGCCTCGGCCCGGCCCAGCGAGACCTGCACGCACTCCAGCAACCCGCGCGCACCGGCCAGCACGGCCGCCGCCACCGACGCCTCGTACGCCAGCCGGGCCCGGCGCCGCTCGGCCCGCGCCCTGGTCTCCCGCTCGGCGCGGGCCGCCCGGTCCAGCCCGTCGGCCCGCCCGGCCAGGCTCTTGACCCGCTCCTCGTGGGTGCGCACCTGCAAGCGCGCCTCCATCTCGGTCTGCCGCGCGTTGGCGCCGTCGGCGGCCAGCCGGTCCCGGGCGAAGGTGTCCGGCTCCTCCTCCCCCGGCTCCTGCTGCGCCTCGCTCAGCCGGTACGACAGTTCCTCGAACTCCTCACGCGCGGCGGCCAGCGACTCCTCGGCACGGACCACGGCCGCCGCCGCGCGGTCCGCCTCCCCCGCCGCCGCCCGCGCCTGGCCGCCGTACCGGCCGAGTTGCTGCGCCACCGACGACTTCGCCTTCTCCGCGGCCCGGCGCCGCTGCCCCGACTCGTCGACCTCCCGCGCCGCCGCGGCCCTGCGCTCCTTGGCCGCCTGCTGGCGCTCGGCCAGCTCCGCGCACTCCTCCGCCAGCCGCTCCAGTTCGGCGCTCGCCTCGTCCACCTGCGCCTGCACCTCCAGCACGCTGGGCGCCTTCGCCGAACCGCCCTGCGCGAGATGCGCGGCCAGCACGTCGCCCTCGGCGGTCACCGCGGTCAGCTCGGGGTGCCGGGCGACCAGCGCCTCGGCGTCCTCCAGGGTCGGCACGACCACGAACCCGTGCAGCAACCGCCGCACCGCGGGCAGCAGACCGGCGTCCGCGGCCACCAGGTCCACGGCGTCGCGCGCCTGCGCGGGCAGCCCGGCGCCTTCGGGTCGCGGCGCCGGCAGCCCGGGCGCGGCGACAGCCGATGCCGTACGGTCCGCGGCCGCACGATCCGCGGCGGTACGATCGCCCGCCGCGTGGGCGGGCGCGCCGGACTCGTGGACCCTGCGGTCCGCGTCCCCACCGTCAGGTGCGGCAACTCCCCCGCCGGAGGCGCGAACCGCATCGCGGCCCGTGTCACGGCCGGGGTCCGTACGGTCCCCCGCCGTCTGGCCGGGCAGGACCGCCTCGGGGGTCGCGGGCGGCGCGGCGAGCAGCAGCGCGGCCCGGCCGCCGTCCTCCTTGCGCAGCAGCCGCAGCGCCTCCGCGGCCGCGGCCGGACCGGTGACGGCGACCGCGTCGGCGGCGACCCCCAGGGCGGCGGCGACCGGGACCTCGTATCCAGGGGTGACCCGCAGCAGCGTGGCGGCGGAACCGAGCACGCCGGCGAGCCCGTCGGGGGCGCCGGCCCGGGCGAGCAGCGCACCGGTGCCGTCCTTGCGGCGCAGCGACGGGGCGAGGGCGTCGCGGCGGGCGGCCACCGCGGCGCGGCGGCGCTCGGCGGTGGTGGCGGCCTCCCGCGCGGCGCTGAACTCCTCCTCCGCGGCGGCCTGGGCGGCGCGGGCGGCCTCGAAACGGGCTTCGAGTTCGGTGTCGTCGGCGTCCAGGCTTTCCACCTGGGCGCGCAGTTCCTCGTACTCGGCCTGCGCGGACTCGGCGCGGTCGCGGGCCTCGTCGCGGGCGGCGGCGAGCCGACCGATCTCGGCCTCGGCCGAACCCGCCTTCGAACGGGCCGCGTTGACCTGCGCGTTCAGCCGGGCCAGGCCCTCACGGCGGTCGGCGATGGCGCGGGCGGCGACCCGTAGCCGGGTCTCCTCCTCGGCGAGCCGCCGTTCGAGTTCCGCGCGGTGGCCGACGGTGTCCTCCAGGGCACGCTCGGCCGCGTCGAGGGCTTCGGTGAGTTCGGCCTCCTGCTCCCGGATACGGGCGGCCTCGCGCTCCATGTCCTCCGGGTCCCGGCCGCGCCGCTCCTCGGCGGGCTGGCCGACGGCGTGCCGGTGGCGCTGCTCGGCCAGCCCGATGGTGCCGCGCACCCGCTCGGTGAGCTGGGACAGGGCGTACCAGGTGGCCTGGGCGTCGTTCACCCGCGGGGTCAGCGCCCGCACCTGCTCCTCAAGGCGGGCCTCGCGCTGCACCGCGGCGGCCAGTTCGCTCTCGACGGCGTCCCTGCGCTCCTTGAGGGCGGCCTCGTCGGCGACTTCCGCGCGCAGCGCCTCGCGCAACGTCACCAGGTCGTCGGCGAGCAGCCGCAGCCGGGCGTCGCGCAGGTCGGCCTGGATGACGGCGGCGCGGCGGGCGACCTGCGCCTGGCGGCCCAGCGGCTTGAGCTGGCGGCGCAGTTCACCGGTGAGGTCGGTGACGCGGGCGAGGTTGGCCTGCATCGCGTCGAGCTTCCGCAGCGCCTTCTCCTTGCGCTTGCGGTGCTTGAGGACGCCGGCCGCCTCCTCGATGAAGGCGCGCCGGCCCATCGGGTCGGCGTGCAGCACCGAGTCCAGCTGGCCCTGGCCGACGATGACGTGCATCTCGCGGCCGATGCCGGAGTCGGAGAGGAGTTCCTGGATGTCGAGCAGCCGGCAGGTGTCGCCGTTGAGCTGGTACTCGCTGCCGCCGTTGCGGAACATGATCCGGGTGATGGTGACTTCGGCGTACTCGATGGGCAGCACGCCGTCGGTGTTGTCGATGGTCAGCGACACCTCGGCGCGGCCCAGCGGGGGGCGGCCGGTGGTGCCGGCGAAGATCACGTCCTCCATCTTGCCGCCACGCAGCGACTTGGCACCTTGCTCGCCCATCACCCAGGACAGCGCGTCCACCACATTGGACTTGCCGGAGCCGTTGGGCCCGACGACGCAGGTGATTCCGGGTTCGAAGCGCAGCGTCGTCGCGGAGGCGAACGACTTGAATCCGCGCAGCGTGAGGCTCTTGAGATGCACGCCGGTCGACTCTACCCGCCGGGTGCGGTTTCACCGAGGAATATGCAGGGCAGATCAGACGTAGAACCGGGGCAACGGGTGATCGTCGAGCATGGGAAGCGTTCCCAAGGGGAGGCCAGGGGTAAGGAAGAGCCGGGGCGGCGAGCAGTTCGCGACACGACGAAGGGACGCCGAGAAGGCGTCCCTTGAAGTGCCGTAGTCATATCTCCTTGCGGCGATGCGCAGCGGTGACAGGCGATGGCATGTCGCGTGGTCAGTACACGCGATGAACGTCCGGCGCGGGAGTTCCAGCGGTGAAAGCCGACCGCGAACGCGGTGGAGCAGAACCAAGGAAACAACCGCGGGTGAACACCACGGGGAACACCACGGGGAAAGCCGTGATCAAGACCGTGATGAAAGCCGTGGTGAAAGGGGCGGCGGGTCCTGGGGACGCCGTCCGGCGATATCGGTGGGGGAAGTGACCCGTCACCCGCCGGATCAGGCGAGCGCGGGCTCCGCGCGAGTGACGTCGATGCTGTTGAGCAGCGACTCTTCACGCGATGCGACAGTCAGGGCGTCGTTCTCCGCCTGCATGCGGATCAGCTCGGACTCCAGGTCCTGGACGCGCTGCTGAAGCCTTCGCATCTCGGCGAGGAGTCGCGGGTCGGGACCGCCGACGTAACCGAGAAGCGCCTTTGCCATGATGAATGGTCCTCCACGCTGAGTGACCGACCGGGGCGGGTGGGTCGTGGGTGAGGGGTACACTCCCGCACAAAGCTCGATGCCGCGGCTTCCATATCATTCATTGGTGCCGCGATGCGCGGGGCTTCCAGCGTCTCACCAAAACGGGGGACGGTCAACACGATCACAGCCCAGCCGTCGGGTCCGCCTCAGAAAACACGGCGCCGACGTGCGCCGCGGGCTGCCCGCGTGGGGGTTCGCGAGGCTTGACGATCATCCTCGCTTGGGGGCAGCCTGACACGCCGATCGCCGGAAGGCAACGGGTTGTGGTCATCGGATCTCGAATCCTTGATATCCACCCCGGGTGACCCCCCAGATTTCCGTCACCCCGTCGACCCGCCCGGGCGTGTCGCCGTGCCGCAGCCATTCCAGCAGCCGCTCGCACTGCTCGAAGGCGCCTTCCGCGACCACCTGGACCCGGCCGTCGGAGAGATTGCCCGCGTAGCCGGCCAGGCCGCCGATCTCCAGGGCGGTCGCCCGGGTCCACCAGCGGAAGCCGACGCCCTGCACCCGGCCGCGGACCCAGGCGGTGAGCCGGACCTCTTCGTTCATGAGGGCACGCTATCCCGCCCCGATCCACCCGGTCGCGGCCGCCTGACCTCCGAACCTCGTCCGCCATGGCCAACATTCGCTACAGTCCCCCCTCAACGGCTTCACCCGTTCGGAGTAGTCCAGGCGAGCAGTGAGAGCAGTGAGGAGTGCGGCGATGGGGCGTCACAGCCGACATGCCCAGCCCGCGGCCCCGCAGCCAGGGCCGCGCGGCCACCGCGGCCGCCGCAGGCACCACCCGGTACGGACGGGGCTGCTGGCCTCGTCGGCGGCGCTCGCGGTGGGCGCGGTCGCCGCGTCCTCGGGTCTGCTGTCCGAGATCAGCGGCGAGCTGGGGCACCTCGACGGCGACGGCGGGGTGACCCAGGCGGACGGGGCCGGGCCGGACGGCGGCGACTCGCCCTCCTCCCTCACCGACACCAACACCCCGACGTCCGACGGCACCAGCACCACCGCGCCCGGCTCGCCCACCGCGGCCACGCCCGGCGGCTCCCCGTCGACGACCCGCGGCGCCTCGCCGTCCCACCCGGCCACCACCAAGGCCGCCGCGCCCTCCCCCACCCGCACCACCGCCGCGCCCACCACCCCGGTGAAGACGACCGCGCCGCACACCACCGCGCCCTCCACCGTGCGCCCGGCCACCACCAACGCGGTCACCTCCGCGCGGGCCCAGATCCTCACGCTGGTCAACGAGCAGCGCGCCACCGCCGGCTGCCAGCCGCTCACCGCCAGTTCCTCCCTCGACACCCTCGCGCAGAACTTCAGCGACGAGATGGCCGCCCGCGGCTTCTTCGACCACACCGACCCCGACGGCAACGACCCGTGGGACCGCGCGAAGAAGCTCGGCATCACCAACCTCGGCGGCGAGAACATCGCCATGGGCCAGGCCGACGCCCAGGCCGTGATGACCGCCTGGATGAACAGCCCCGGCCACCGCGCCAACATCCTCAACTGCGACTACAAGACCCTCGGCGTCGGCATCCACTTCGGCACCGGCGGCCCCTGGTGGACCCAGGACTTCGGATACTGATCGCGTTCGGGCGCTGATCGTCCGTCGGTCCGCGCCGGGGCAGGAACGGTTCGGACGCGGGTCAGGATCGGGATCGGGCGCGCTCGGGATCGGACGCGGCTCGGGCACAGCCCGGGGATCAGGCACCGACTCCGCCCTGCTCGGCTCCGCGCGTTCCGCTCGGGATTGACCCGGGAGCCCGGGGGTAATCGGACGACGCCCGCCCGACAGCTCCCTGGCAGACCCTAGGTGCCGGCTGCGAATCCGCTGGGAATCCCTGACCGCCCCCGCCCACCCTCCTCCGTCTGACCTGCCACAACGTCCGGCGGCGACGGCCCACCGGGCACAGCTGCCCCTCACATCACAGCTTCCTCATATCGGCGGCTGCCAGGTTCTGCGTGTTGACCAAGCGAAGAGGAGCGCCATCATGAACGACCACGACACGACAGGCCGCTCGACCGCCGGTTCGGACCCGGCGACCACCGCCGCGCAAGCGCACCGGCCGAGCGCCTGGCGATCGCTGCCGAAGAAGAAGGGGACGTGGATCGTGGCCGCCGGGATGACCTGCGCGGTGGCCGGCCTCGGCGTCTTCTCGGCGTCGACGTCGTCCGCCGCGTCGGCGTCCGGCACCTCGGCGTCCGGCACCTCGGCCGCCGCCACGTCCACCCCGACCTCGACGCCGACCGCGCCGGGCTCCGGTGGCGGCGCCCGGTCCGGGCCGGCCGCCGGAGGCTCCACCGGCATCGTCGACACCACCTCCGCCTCGGGCTTCACCTTCGCGACCGCGACCGGTGTGAAAGTGACCGTCGACGAGACGGCCGGTACGGCCTACCTGCGGGGGACCCACCCCACCTCGGCGAGCGCCGTGCACAAGGGCTCGAGTGTCCTGGTGCTGGGGACGGTCGACACCGCGACCATCACGGCCACCCGGGTCGTGGTGCAGCCCGGTGGCGACGGCGGGGCCGCGGCCGCCAAGAAGTCCGGGGTGATCCCCTTCCAGCAGGGGACGCCGTCGCCCACGAAGTCGGTGGGCAAGGTCCCGTCGGACTACACCGAGGGCGAGGGAACGGTCGTCAGCGGCACGGCCGCCGACAAGGCGACCACGGCCGCGCAGTCCGTCTTCGCCGGCGGCATCGTCGACCGCGTGGTGAAGCTGGCCGACGGCGAGTACGAAGTCCACAACATCAGCATCAACTGGCCGCACCACGTCTTCGTCAGCAAGAGCTTCAAGGTGCTCGGCGCCGAGTAGCCACGCGACCGCCGCGGGCGTGCGGCCGCCTCGGCCGCCTCTCGCGTCCCACCGCGTTGCCCCTGGCGGCTTGCCGCCCCGGGGCACGGCAAGCCCCCCGCCCCGGCCCGCCCCCCCCGCCCCCGGCGGCCGCCCCCCCCCCCCCCCCCCCC
>NZ_JBFBIV010000115.1:0-22295 GCF_040702025.1 Streptomyces sp. NPDC088194
GTCGCCGACCACGGCGACCGGCAGGGCGACCGGCGGCTGGCCGGTGCGGTGCACGGCGGCCGGCGCCGGGGTGAGCACGTCGCGGATCAGCCCGGTCGGCGCGTCGTCGAGCACGACGTGCGCCAACTCCCCGGTGAAGGAGGGGTTCTGCCAGGCCGAGAGCGTGCCGCCGAAGTCCGCGGCCGCGATGGTGTGCCGGGACGGGTGCGCGCTCGCCCGCTGGATCGGCGGCAGCGCGGACCAGCCGGGCGGCCCGCTCGGCCGCACGGCGGCGGTACCGGCGGCCGGAGCCGACCCGGCACCGTGCACGGAGCCCGACGCGGCGCCCGGGGCAGCGCCCGGCCCCGCCTCGGTCGCCGCGGTGCCGTCCGGCTGCGCGCCACCTGTCTGCATACGTCCGCGTGCGCGGGCCCGTGGGGCCCACCGGTCAAGGATTCCCATGGCCGTAACCCCGTCCTCTCACCGTTCTGCCGTGGCACGCGTGACGAGCGAGGCGATCTGCTCGGCGTACTGACGGCGGTCGCGGTGTTCGAGGTCCAGGATGTCCTCCAGGCTCCAGTGGAAGTGGTAGGCGATGTACGCGATCTCCTCGTGCACCCGGTCGGTCGCGTACGTCACGATTCCCCCAGGCGGCTCCCGCCGAGCTCGACCTCGAACGGCTGCTCGCAGTGCGGACAGGTCACGCCGGCCCTGGTGTGGCCCTCGGCGTTGATCTGGCGGTAGAAGTCCTGGAGGAAGGCGAGGTCGGAGGCGAACATGTTCTCCACCACGCCGTCGTGCATGTGCGGCACCGTACCGAGCCGGGTGATCACCCGGCCCAGCAGCACCACGGAAAGGTACGCCGGGTTCTCCTGCACCCGCAGGTCCCGCAGCGGGATCAGCTCGTCCCGCGCGGTCGCCAGGCGCATCACCCCGTCGCGGTGCACCGCGCCCGACTCGTCGACGTAGCCGCGGGGCAGCTCGAAGGCGAACTCGGTGCGCAACTGCCTCCGTACGGGGGCCGGTTCGGTGACCGGCGCGGACAGGGCGGTGGCCGACGCCGACGGCGCCGCGGCGGTCACGGGGACCGCCGTGGCGTCGTCGGACAGGGGGCCGCCTGACCTGGAAGCCGTTCCTCGGCGCATTACTCCATGATCATTTCTTCGTAGGTGATCGTCACGGTCTCGGTCAGCGCCGAGGCCTCACCGGCCTTCACCGTGCTCGCCGAGATCTTGCTGCACCACGCCTGACGCAGGTGGTACCGCTTCACCGGGTTGTTCATGTAGTCCATCACCAGGATGCTGGCGTTCTTGCGGGCCGAACCCATGTCGCCGCGGACCGACGAGTTGATCCAGTCGTTGAACGCCTTGGACTGGGTCATGCCGCGCACGACGGTCGCTTCGCCGGCCTTCTTCACGCCGGGCATCTTCTTGGTGACCGGCTGTCCGTTCGCCGACACCTGCTGGTACTCGATGACGTCCTGCTGCATGTCCAGGCCGTTGACCTCTTGGAGGTACTCGACCATCACCCCGTCGATCTGCAGGCCGAAATTGTGTGAGGTGAGCGCATCACCTGGCTGGAGACTCATGGCCGCTTTTCCTTCGCGTCGCGCTGCTCGTACGTCATGCCGTGCTGGTCCTGCCGCTGCTGGTCGTGGTCATCCCTGGCCACGGTCACTCCTCCAACTCGCCCGCGCCGCTGGAGAACTGGGCGAGCCGGAAGATCACGAACTCCGCGGGCTTCACCGGGGAGACGCCGATCTCGCAGATCACCCGGCCGAGGTCCACCGACTCCGGCGGGTTGGTCTCGGCGTCGCACTTCACGTAGTAGGCGTCGTCCGGCTGGCCGCCGAACAGTGCGCCGCCGCGCCACTCGGTGACCAGGAAGGCCGAGATGTTGCGCCTGATCCGGGCCCACAGCGCCTGGTCGTTGGGCTCGAAGACGACCCACTGGGTGCCGGCCAGGATCGACTCTTCGAGGTAGTTGAAGTACCGGCGGATGTTCAGGTAGCGCCAGGCCGGGTCGGAGGACAGGGTGCGCGCACCCCAGACCCTGATGCCGCGGCCGGGGAAGGAGCGGATGCAGTTGATGCCCAGCGGGTTGAGCAGGTCCTGCTCGCCGCGGGTGATCTGCATCTCCAGGTCCACCGCGCCGCGCACCACCTCGTTGGCGGGCGCCTTGTGCACGCCGCGCTCGAAGTCGTTGCGGGCCCAGATGCCGGCCACGTGGCCGCTCGGCGGGACCAGCCGGGTCTGGCCGCCGGCCGGGTCGAAGACCTTGATCCACGGGTAGTACAGCGCCGCGTACTTGGAGTCGTAGTTGGACGTCTCCTGGCGCCACACGCGGATCTCCCGCGCGTTGAGCCCGGGCGGCGGGTCGATGATCGCCAGCCGGTCGCCCATCAGCTCGCAGTGCGCGATCAGGCCGAGCTGGACGGCCTTGACGGACTCCAGGTCGATCGCGCCGCGCTGGTAGGCCGCCATCAGGTCGGGGACGGCGACCATGGAGATCTCGTCCACCGCCTCGAGGCCGCCGAAGCCGGTGCGGTCGGCGCTGTCGCCGAGGTACTCGCCGACACCGATCGTCTCGCCGGAGTCGGAACCCTCCGGTCCGGTGGTCGCGGGGACCGAGGCCGGAGCGGCGAGCGCCACGGTCTGGTTCTCCGGACGGACCAGCTGGCCGGAGGCGGCCGCCTCCTTGACAGTGATGAGCTTGGAGCGCTCCTTCACCTGGGTGACGACGTAGTTGCGGTTGCCGCGCTTGGCGGTCACGTCGAAGGTCTCGACGGTCTTGTCGCCGTCCTTGACGAGCAGCCGGAAGCGCTCGGCGGGGCCTTCGCCCTCGGCGTCCGCGACCTCGACGCTGAGCGGACCGGCCTCGCCGGGCGCGAGCGCCGCGACCTTGAAGGTGCCGAGCGTGGTGTCCTCGCCGGCGGTCAGGGCGGCCGGGCCGGCGCCACCGCCGGCAACGGCGGCCGGCTGCTTGCCGGTGACGCCCGCTGCCTGGCCCGACACTCCGCCGCTCTCGCCGCCCACCCGGACGACGTAGGCCGCGGAGCCTCCGTTGTTGAAGAAGCCGTAGACCGAGTGCGCGAGGAAGTAGCCGTCGGTGAACTCACCGAAGGACGCGACGTACTGCGTCCAGTTGGTCACCAGGGTCGGCTCGTTGAGCGGACCGGTGGGCGCCAGACCGACGAAGGCGGCAACCGATGTGCCCACCCCCTCGATCGGGCGGGAACCGCTGGCCACTTCCTCCACGTAGACGCCCGGCGACAGATACGACGGCATGCGCTGATCTCCTCGGGGTACGAGAAAAGGGTCGACTCTCACCCTCGCTCGCCCGGCCCGTGACCGAAACGTCCTGCGGTGCCTTTCCGGGGGCAGTTCCGCTGCCCCCGAGGGCAGCGCGCCGCTGCCGGGGTCGGGCCGTGCCTGCCGTCTCCGCGCCGCGACGCCCCGGCGCCCGCCCGACTCGTCACCGTATGTCCACGCATGGCGGGACCCGCGCCGGTGCCCGGCGGCACGCGGGGTGCCCCCGCGGGCGGTTCGCCGGTCCTCGGGGGCGGGTGGCGCGCTTGGTGCGCGTGAGGTCTGCCCCCGGGAGTGCCCCCGTAGTCCTTGCGCCGGGCCCGGAGTTCGCCGTAGGCAGGGAGGGTCAGCCACGGAGAGGGCGGTCATGCGCGCGCACGACAAGGTCGACGAGGTGTCCGCGGCCGGGCGTTCCCGGCCTTCCGCGCTGCCGCGCCCGGCGGTCGCCGGGCCGCGCCCGGCACCCGGCACGAGCGCCGCCGGACTCCTGGCCCTACAGCGCGCCGTGGGCAACTCCGCGGTGGCCCGCATGCTCCAGGACGACGGGCACGGGCACCCGCACGGCGCGGACGGCGGGCGCGGCCCGGCCGTCCAGCGCTCCGCGGTGCACAGCGTGCTGCGCGGCTCCGGCCGCGCGCTGGCTGCCCCGCTGCGCGCCGAGATGGAGGCGCGGCTCGGCGCCGACTTCGGCGACGTGCGCGTCCACGACGACAGCGCCGCCCGGCGCTCGGCGGCGGAGCTGGGCGCCCGCGCCTACACCTCGGGCAACCACGTGGTGGTGGGCGACGGCGGCGCCGACAAGCGCACGCTCGCCCACGAACTCACCCACGTCATCCAGCAGCGCACCGGCCCCGTCGCCGGCACGCCCACCGGGGACGGGCTGCGGGTCAGCGACCCGGGCGACGCGTACGAGCGGGCCGCGGAGCGCAACGCCGAGCGGGCGATGTCGGCGCCGGTCCCGGTGCGGACCGCGCCGGAGCGGGCGGGCACGGCCCAGGGCGCCGGGCCTGCGCCCGAGTTGACCGGCACCCCCGCCATCCAGCGGGTCGCGGTGCCGACCGCCGAGCCCAACCGCAGCGGGATCACGGTGACGCGCGGCGGCGGCCGCACCGAGTCGATAGAGATGCTGAACAGCGGGAGCCTGACCGGCTCCCCGCCCTCCCAGGACCCGTTCGGCTTCGACTACATCCGGGCGCTGAGGCTGACCAACTTCTGGATTCGCTTCCACCTGGTCAACAACATCGCCGGCGGCATCGGAACCGCCGACAACCTCGTGCCCGCCTCGAAGCGCGACAACTCGACCTACGAGCGCGGCATCGAGGCCGACCTGAAGTCCACCGTCGCCCAGGTGCGGGCGACCAACCGGACGGTGCGGCGCGGGCAGCAGAAGGACTACGTCTACTTCGGCGTCGACGTCCACTACGCCCGCCCGCCGTCGCGCCGGCCGCAGGGCATGTCACAGCGGCAGTACGACGCGGCCGGGGACTTCGTGGACGGCCTGACGATCCACCACCGCGTGTACGACGGGGCGAACAGGATGTGGACGGTCCACCACGACGGGACGTACTTCCCCTTCCAGGACCGCCAGCCCACCGACCCCGGCACGCACGTGCGGATCTCCCAGCTGGACCTGGCGGACCTGCGGCGCTACACCGGCAACCACCGCGGCTGGAACGCCGACGACCTGGACTTCCTCAACGACCTCGGCGGCCCCCGGCGGGGGGAGTTCGAGAGCCTCATCGACCACTACGGCGCCACCGGCCCGGCCGAGTCCGTGCTGCACGCCTTCCACCACATCCCGTTCTCGCTCCCGCGGGTGAGCTCCCGCACCGGGCGGGCCACCGCCCAGCCGACCACCTTCGCCGACCGGATGGGTCCCGGCGCCGACCGGGCGCTGCAGTACCTGGCGCTCGCGATCTCCGGCGGGTCCATCACCATCCGCTGAGCACCGGCCCGTAGGGTCCGGGCTCCAGGTGCCGGCCGGCCGCGGAGCGCCGCGGCCGGACGGACGGCAGGGACGACCCAGGAGGAGGACCGCCATGTCCGATCTGTGGCACGCGAGCGTGCGCCACGTCGACGGCGACGCGGTGGAACTGCTGTGCGCCGCGGTGCACCCGGACGCCGGGTCGCCGTCCGCCACCAAGCCGTTCGTGCTGCGGCTGCTGGCGGACGCCGCTCCCGTCTGGCCGGGCGCGGAGGAGCTGGTGGGCGGCATCGACCTCAACGGCGTTGACCCGTACGGCACCGACGTGGAGCCGGCCCGCCGCGCCCGTCTCGTGCTGGCGCGGGTCGCGGTGAGCGACGGGCGGAACGTCCCGTTCGACGAGGCCGCGGCCCGGCGGCGGATCGAGGACGGGCTGCGCGAGCGCGGCCTGTCGCCCGACGACGCGGCCGGCTGGAACGCCGCGTTCGGCGCGGAGTGGGGCGAGTTGTGGCAGGACCCCGACCGGGTGCCGTCCTGGGTGCTGCACGTCCGGTTCGCGGACCCGGCCGCGCTCGCGGGGCTGCGGCCCGGCCTGGCGTGGGACTCGGCCGCCTACGGCTGAGCGGTCCCGCGCCCGCCCCTCGGGGGCAACTCCCCCCGCCCGCACGGACACCAGCCCTGCCTCGCGGTCCGCTGCCCGTCCGGGGCCCGGCACCGTAGCGTCGGGGTGTGAGCCTTTGGACCTCCCTCGAACCCCCGTCCGCCACGGTCGACCCGGGCAGCGCCACGACCGTACGGTTGCGCCTGCGCAACACCGGCGACGTCGTGGACGAGTACCGCTTCATGCCGGTCGGTGACCTCGCTCCGTACATCACGGTCGAGCCGCCGCTGCTGCGGCTCTACCCGGGCACCGTCGACACCGTCCATCTCACCATCGCGCCGCCGCGCACCCCGGACGCCGTCGCCGGGCCCAACCCGTACGGCGTCCAGATCGTGCCCACCGAGAATCCCGAGGCCACCACGGTCCCGGAGGGCAACATCACCATCACGCCCTTCACCGAGGTGCGGGCCGAGCTGGTGCCGCACACCGTCAAGGGCCGCTTCCGGGGCCGCTCCAAGCTCGCGGTGGACAACCTCGGCAACACGAAGCTGACCGCCTCGATCGTCGGCGCCGACAACGGCGACCAGGTCTCGTACGAGATCCACCCGGCCAACGTGCAGATCGAGCCCGGCCGGGCCGCGTTCGTCAAGACCACTCTCAAGCCGCGCCGGATCGCCTGGTTCGGGCGCAAGGAGAACCGCCCCTTCCGGCTGGCGGTCCAGCGCTCGGGCGCCAACCCGCTCGACGTCGACGGGACGTACGTGCAGCGCGGGGTGCTGCCGCGCTTCCTGGCCACCTTCCTCGGGCTGATGGTCGGGCTCGTGATCGCCGCGGTCGCGCTGTGGTTCGCCTACAAGCCCCAGGTGGCCAGCCTCGCGGGGGAGAAGGTCCAGCAGGCGGCCGCGAGCACCCTGCCCACCCCGGCGGCGCCGGTGACGCCGCCGCCGACCACCAGCCCCGCGCAGACGACGCCCCCGGCGTCGCCCGCCGGATCGTCGGGCGGGTCCGGGGGCGGTGGCGAGCCGAAGAAGAAGAAGGCACCGCCGGCCACGGCGGCGACCGCGGTGCAGAAGCTCGCCGCGAGCGATCCGGGCGGCCGGCACATCTGCTACCGCGTCTACGTCGGCGACAAGGGCTGGAGCAAGCCCTCCTGTGACGGCGTCACGGCGGGTTCGACGGACGACGACGCCGGTGCCATCGAGTCCATCAACATCGCGGTCGCCGGGATCGCCAGCGGTTCCGCCAACGCGTTCCGCGAGGACGGCGGGTGGAAGGCACCGTGGCAGGGCGCGATCGCCGGTGCCGACATCTACGTGGGCACCACCGGCAAGGACATCCGGCTGTCCGGCTTCGCCGTCGGCGTCAAGACGGGTGAGGTGTGCCGGAACGCCTTCCTGCACAAGGGCGGGTGGGGCGGCCAGGGATGCAACGACCCCGCCCAGAGCAAGCAGGACTGGATCTTCGGCGGTACCACGGACATGACGAATTCGCTCGAGGCCATCAGGATCACGGTCTGAGCGGTCGGCTGCCTTCGCCGGCCGGTCGCCGCGTGCGCCGGCCGGCCGGCTGATCGCCCCGCCGACCGGCGGAACCCGGGCGTCACCACTCGCCGTTGTCGTCCAGCACCAGCCGGCCCGCCTTGCGGTACTCGCGCTGCGCCCCCGCCAGCAGGTCCGCGGTGCCGACCGGGGCGCCGCGGCCGGCGGCGGCGTACGCGGCGGTGACCACCGCGCTGCGGATCGAACCGCCGGCCAGCTCGAACTGCCGTGCCACCGCGTCCGGTTCGATGTCGTCGGCGCACGGCACGTGGGCCAGGCTGTGCCGCCACAGCGCCAGCCGCTGGGCGGGGTCGGGGAACGGGAAGTCGACCACCATGTCCAGCCGCCGGGTGAACGCGTCGTCCACGTTGGCCCGCAGGTTCGTGGTGAGCAGCGCGATGCCGTCGAAGGACTCCAGCCGCTGGAGCAGGTAGGCGCTCTCCATGTTGGCGTAGCGGTCGTGCGCGTCCTTCACCTCCGACCGCTTGCCGAACACCGAGTCGGCCTCGTCGAAGAGGAGTACCGCGTCGGTGCGGTCGGCCTCGGTGAAGACGCGCTCCAGGTTCTTCTCGGTCTCGCCGACGTACTTGTCGACGATCGAGGAGAGCTGCACCACGTAGAGGTCCAGGCCGAGTTCGGCGGCGACCACCTCGGCCGAGAGCGTCTTGCCGGTGCCGGAGCCGCCCGCGAAGAGCGCCAGCACGCCCCGGCCGCGACCGCCCCCGGCGCTCAACCGCCAGTCCCCGAGCACCTGGTCGCGGTGGCGCGCGCGCATGGCCAGCTCGCGCAGTTGGGCGAGCGGACCGTCCGGCAGCACCAGGTCGTCCCAGCCGACGGCGGGCCTGATCCGGCGGGCGTGGCGTTCGAGGCCGGACGCGGACTGCTGCCGCGCGGCGAGCCGCAGGTGCCCGGCGGACAGCGGGGTGCCGTCGAACTCGGCCAGCTCGCGGGCGACTCGGGCGACCCGGCGGATGCGGTCGCCGCCGAGCCGGTACGGCGCGACGACCGGCGCCAGGTCGAAGCCGGCGGCCTCGACGGCTTCGACGGCCTCGATCTCCTTGCCGGCCTCGGTGGCCGCCGCACTGGCCTCGGTGGTCGCCGCACCGGACCCGGGATCGGAGCCGGCCCCGCCGTCCGTGCCGGGGCCGGTCGTGCCGAGCGCCGCCGTCCAGGTGTCGAGGTCGCCGGCCCGCTGCCGGGGCGCGTCGAGCACGAGCGGGTCGCGATCCGCCCACTGCGGGTCGTACGGCCGGGTGCCCGTCATGATCACGGTGACGTCGTCGACCGCCAGGGCGCGGACGAGCGCGGCGGCGGCGGCGGGCTCGTCCGGCACGGGGGCGACCAGGACCGCGTGGCCGCGCAGCCGTGCCTCGCGCAGCAGTTGGGGGAGCGCGGCGGTGACCGCGGCGCCGCGGTCGGGGCCGGGCCCGTGGCCGGCGGGGTCGTCGCCCCGGCCGTCGTCGCCGGGGGCGGAGGAGTGGCCCGCGGGGGTGAAGTGCAGGGCGGGCAGCGCGGCCGCGCCGAGCGCGGCGGCGGCGCAGGCGATGCCGTCGCCCTCGCGCTGCTCGCGCAGGTAGACCGTGGCCGGGCCGGTCGCGAGGCGTTTGGCGAGCCGTTCCACCAGCGGGTCGTCCGCTGCGGCCGGCCGGCCGAGCGGCCGGACCTGGCCGGCGAGCGCGGGGTCGGGGGTGTCATCGCCGACGAGGTGGGCGGCGACCCGGTCCGGTACCCGCAACGACCGGCTGAGGAAGGGGCGTTCGCCCTCCTCGACCACGATCAGGCCGAGCGCGGCCAGCGGTGCCGACGGGTGGAAGCGGGCGCGGCCCTCGGCGCGGTGCGCGGGCACCCCGCACAGGTCGAGCGCGAGGCCGATGGTCGCCCGGCGGCGGCTGACGTCGTCGTTGAGGTAGCCGTAGAGCGGTTCGAAGGTGCGGTCGAGGTCGGGGGCGAGCACGGTGAGCAGGATGCGGGCGTCCAGCGCGGACAGGCCGAGCCGGGCGGCGAGTTGGTGCAGCCGGTCGCCGTCGGACCCGTCGCCGAACGCGCCGTCGGACCCGTCGCCGAACGTGTCGGTGCCCTCGCCGGCGAACGCGCTGCCCTCCTCCGCCGCGGCCGGGCGCAGCAGATGCCGTACCGCTTCGTCGGTCAGGTACAGGCCGCGCAGCGGATCGGCGGCGGTCGGGTCGGAGGCGCTGCGGTGCTCCACGAGCAGGGCGACCCGGTCGCGCAGCCGGCCGAGCCTGCGGACCAGGGCGTCCGAGTCCGGGTCCGGGTCCGTGCCGGTGCCGGTGCCGGAGTTGGTGGCCGTGCCGGTGGCGGGTATCGCGGCGGTCACTCGGCCGCGCCCGGGGCCGCGTCCTTGCGGTCGGCGAGGTGGCGCGGGCGGTGGTAGCGCTCGGCGGAGCCTTCGAGGGTGCCGTCGGTGCCGCGCACCCGCACGCCCGCGCCTTCGGTGACCGGCGGCCCGGCGTCGTACTCGGGGTAGGCCGGGAAGGGCGCGGTGACCGTGACGTCCAGCGACGGCTTGAGTTCGCCGCCGAGCGCCGACCAGATCTCGGCGAACGAACGGGAGTCGGTCTGGGAGCCGGCGACGGTGAGCGGGACGGTCAGCCCGAGCGCGGCCAGGGCGCCCGTCAACTCCTCGGGCGGCAGCACCTCGTGGGGCAGCAGGGTGGACAGCACAGCGGAGAGCAGGCGGTGTTCGTCCTGCGGCTGCTTGGTCCAGGCGGTGACCAGGTAGGACAACCGGTACCAGCGCGGCGGTTGGCGCCGGCGCAGCACGATGCCCCGCTCGTCGCGGACCGCGACCGCGCCCCGCTCCCGCCGGGCGACGTCCTCGCGGATGTCGTAGAGATAGGCGTCGATGGTCGGCGCGTTGCGCCGGGCGGCCCAGTCGCGGGTCGGTGCCTCGAAGGCGATGTCGACACCGGTTCCGGCCAGGGCGCCGCCGGAGAGCAGCCCCCTGAGGACTTCGTCCACCTCGTGTATCACGGTCGAGCCCTTCGCTGTGCACGGTGGGTTGCGTACTCGTACGTCGACGAGTCGGCCCGGCCGTCCGGTGGCCGGGTGGACCGGTGACCGGTTTGGCCGCCGGGCGGTTCGCCGCCGGTGGCGGTCAGATGTAGCCCTCGCGCAGCGCGTAGGCCACGGCGTGCGCGCGGTTGCGCAGCCGCAGGCGGGTGGTCAGGCTGTGCATCACGTTCTTGACGGTCCGCTCCGAGTACGACAGCTTGCTGGCGATCTCCCCGGTCTCCATGCCCTCCGCGACCAGCCGCAGGACGTCGACCTCGCGCGGGGTCAGCCCCGACGCCGGGTCACCGGGCAGGTGTTTGGCGTTGCGGTGCATGATGCCGACCTGGGTCATGAGCCGTCCGAGCAGGTCGGAGGGCAGGTCGCCGTCGCCCCGCGAGGCGGCGAGCACGGCCTGAAGGATGCGCTGCCCGGTGGCCTCATGGCGCCAGACTATGGCGCCCACCCCGCAGTCGATCACCTGGAGCAGTTCGGCCTCGCGGATCAGGTTCGCCACCAGCACCGCCCGTACGCCGTCGGTGCGGACGAGTTGGCGGAGCCGGGAGAGCGTGTTCTCGTCGAGCGCGACCGCGAGGAGGACCGCGACGGTCCCCGGTTGCCGGCTCTCCGCGTCGACCAACCGGATCTCCGGCCGCTGGCTGAGCTGGCTGGTGACTCCCGCGAGCGAGATCGGGTCCGGAGCGTGGACCGTGACGGGGATTCTGGAGGTGGCACCCGACAGATCAGAGGGCGTGGAGAGCACCACGGTCTCAGTCCTTTCGCCCGCACAGAGGTGGGAGTTGCACACTCCTGTGGTCAGTGTTTCCCGCGTCATCATGCTCCGCCATGTGAACCCATACCAACCCGTACCCACCTTCGGTCGCACCGCGGACGTAATCGGTAGGAGGGGGTTGAAGCGTTTCAGAGTTCCGCACCGACGACGTATCCGGCCAGTTGCCCTCGTCACAGCTCGGCGTGGACGGTTGCCCGTTCGGACCGGACGATCTTGCCCCTGTGGACACGCCGAGAGCCGCTGGGGACAGGCCCCAGGCGGCCGTTGGGCGTCCGCGGTGCCCGGTTCGTGGTGGTGTCGCTGCCCGAAGATGCCGTGTTCCCTGCCCGGTTGACCGTTCAACGATGGCCGAATCTGATCGGTTGGCCGAGGTTTCGGGTCGCGATCGTGCGGATCTGGCGGCGGCTGAAATTGAGAGCAGAATCACCGTGGTGAAAAGCGGAAGGGGCGCGTGGGATGTTTGTCCCCTCGCGCCGGAGCCGCCCCCCGGGGCGCGGGAGCACCCGGAAACCGGCGTGCCGCCGGGCGCTGCGGGCTTCGGAAGGCCCGTGGCGGAACGCTGTTGGACCGCGGTGACGGCACGCCGCGACGGAGGAGAGGACCCCGTATGACCCGGCCGACGCCCGATCCCGTGCCTGATTCCACCCCCGGACCCGCCGCAGATCCCACCCTTGATCCAGCCTCCGCGCGCGCGGCCGGTCCCACCCTCGATCCCGCCACCGCTCCCGTGCCCGATCCGGCACTCCCGCCGGCCGCCGCGGGCCGGGTGATCGTGCTCACCGGGCCGCCCGGTGCGGGCAAGAGCACCGTGGCGCGCCTGCTGACCCAAAGGCTCACGCCCAGCGTCCATTTGCACGGCGACGACTTCTGGTCCTTCCTCGTGCAAGGCGCGGTCCTGCCCTATCTCCCCGCCGCCCAGCGGCAGAACGAGGTCGTCGTCGGCGTGCTGGCCGAAGCCGCCTTCGGATACGCCGACGGCGGCTACCAGGTGGTGTGCGACGGCGTCATCGGCCCCTGGTTCGTGGGCGCGTTCCGCGCCGCGGCCCGGACGCGGGACACCGAACTCCACTACGTCGTGCTGCGCCCGGACCAGGACACCACGCTGCGGCGGGCCACCGGTCGCGGCGCCGACGCGCTGACCGACCCGGAGCCCGTCCGCGCGATGCACCGGCAGTTCGCCGCCATCGAGGAGTTCGAGGCCCACGTCCTGGACAGCTCCCGGCTCACCCCGGAGGCCACCGCCGACGCCGTGCTGCGCGGCGTCGACGGCCGTACGTTCCTGCTGGGGGTCCCTGCGGACCGGCCGTGAGCGGAGGCGGGGGCAGCGTCGGGGGCAGCGGCGGGGGCAGCGGCGGGGAGCGGGTGCCGGGAGCGGGGTCAGACCGTGTACTGGTGGGCGGCGTAGGTCAGATAGCCCGCGTCGCCGCCCTGGTAGTACGTCGCCTCGTCGACCGGGGCGATCGGGAGCCCGGCGCGCAGCCGCTCCACCAGGTCGGGGTTGGCGATGAAGGCCCGGCCGAAGCTGATCAGGTCCGCGCCCAGGCCGAGCCAGCGGTCGGCGTCGTCCCGGCCGGTCTGCTTCGGTCCCATCGGCAGCACCGGGTTCATGATGAGCGGGCCGGACCAGGCCCGGCGCAGCGCGATCAGCACCTCCTCGTCGGCGGTGGCCTCCAGGTGGACGTAGCCCACCCCGACCCGGGCCAACTCGGAGAGCAGCGCGGTGTACAGCTCGGGGACGTCGGTGTCCCGCACGCCCCAGAAGTCCGCGCCCGGCGAGAGCCGGATGCCGGTCCGGTCCCCGCCGACCGCCTCGACGGTCGCGGCCGCGGCCTCGACGGCGAAGCGGATGCGGTGCGCGATCGGGCCGCCGTAGCCGTCGGTGCGCAGGTTGGCGTTGGAGGACAGGAACTGCGAGATCAGATAGCCGTTCGCGCCGTGCAGTTCGACGCCGTCGAAGCCCGCGTCGACGGCGCGGCGGGCGGCGTCGGCGTACGACCTGGCCTGCTCGGGCACTTCGGCGGTCTCCAGGGCGCGCGGCACCGGGGCGGGCTGGGGGCCGGTCGGGGTGAACACGTCGCCGACCGCGGCGACCGCGGACGGGCCGATCGGCTGGGTGCCGATGGTGTCGGGGTGCGAGACACGGCCGCCGTGCATGATCTGGGCGAAGAGCCGTCCGCCGTTGGCGTGCACCGCGCCGGTCACCTCGCGCCAGGAGGCCACCTGCGCGTCGGTGTGCAGCCCCGGGGTGCCCGGGTTGGACTGCCCGATCGCGTTCGGCTGCACCCCCTCGGTCACGATCAGCCCGGCGCTGGCCCGCTGCGCGTAGTAGGCCGCCATCGACGGCGTGGCCAGCCCGCCCGCGGCGGCCCTGACCCGGGTCATCGGGGCCATCACCGTGCGGTTGGGCAGGGTCAGGTCGCCGAGCCGGTAGCTGCTGAAAAGGGTCGTCACGTCGGGACTCCTTCGCGGTCCACGGGCCCGGACCTCGGGCCCGTCGATTACGCTAGAACCTGACATTGACGTCAGAGGCAAGTTCTGTTGCGCACGCCACACCCGCGGTACGCGTGAGGCGGGGCGGAGCGCGGCGGAACACGGTACGAGGCAACGCGGTCGGCGGTCAGCGGTACGCGGTCGGGAGGAACAGGGTGCGGATCGGGGAACTCGCGGCAAGGTCCGGCGTCAGCGTCCGGTCGGTGCGCTACTACGAGGAGCAGGGGCTGCTCAGCAGCACCCGCAGCGCCAGCGGGCAGCGGCACTACACGGACCACGAGGTCGAGCGGGTCGCGTTCATCCAGCGGCTCTACGCCGGGGGCCTGTCCAGCCGCACCATCCTGGAGCTGCTGCCCTGCGCGGACGCCCCCAGCGAGCGGAACTCCGACGTCGCGCTGGAGCGGATGGCGCAGGAGCGCGACCGGCTCTCGGCGCACATCGCCGACCTCGTACGGACCCGCGCGGCGCTCGACGGGCTCATCGTCACGGCGCGGGAGTACCGCGACCAGTTGCGGACGGCGGGGGCGAGCGCGCCGGTGGCCTGCTGACGGGGTGACCTCGCGCTCCTGCCCGGGGGCCCGTTCGGGCTCCCGTGCCCGGCGTTGGCCGGCGTTGCCCGGCGGGCGGTCGGATGATCGGGTCGGGCGGTGAGCGGCGGCGACCGCCCCGCCCATGAGCGGCGGGGCGGCCCCGTATCACCCCCGGTGGTCCCGTTCCGGCGCGTGGGGCGACGAGCCCGCGAGCGGGGTCGAGTCGACGTACCGGACCTCGTAGCTGCGCTCCGTGAACCTCCAGCCGTCCGGGGTGCGCCGGTAGCGGTCGTGGTAGATCGAGTGGTTCAGGTGGGAGCTGCCGTCGCGCATCCGCCCGAGCTCCGACACGTAGGAGCGGCCCGTGGCGGTGTCGCCGTCGATCCGGATCGTGCCGGGGTGCACGTTCTGGATGAAGTACTCCCAGTTGGCCTGCAACCGCTCGATCCCGGCGCGGATCGCCTCGCGGCCGGTGAACTCGATGTGGCCGTCGGGGATGCGCCACACCCCGTCGGCGGTGAAGAGCGCGGCGAAGCGGTCGTAGTCGCCGGTCGTCCCCGCGTCGGTGAACTCACCGCGCAGCGCGTCGATCGCGCAGCGGTCGACGATGGTCAGGACATCGGTCATCGGGATGTCGGTCATCGGATTTCCTCCTTGTCGGTCGGGGCCGTCGCCGGCCGCGAGGGGCCGGTCACCAGGCGTACGGGCCGAACCGGCCCCAGGCGACGAGCGCGGCGAGCAGCAGGATGACGGCGGTCACGGCCACGCCGGGCGGCTCCTTGCGGCGGACGTGCGTGGCGCCGGCCAGCGCCATCATGACGGCCAGCCCGGTCGCGGCGGCCGGGGTCAGTTCGGGGGCGACGCCGCTCGCGGCCGGGGCGATCAGCCCGACCGCGCCGAGCAGTCCCATCGCGCCGATGAACCGTACGGTCGGCGGGGAGAAGTCCTCGGCCCACGGAAACCAGCCGAGCAGCCGGTCCCTCGGCTGGGTGGCCTTGACCAGCCCGGACAGGGCGAACGAGGCGGCGAGTACCGCCTGGACCACCCACAGGAACGCGTTCATCAGGTCTCCCCCGTGTGATGCGGTGTGCTTCCGACCACTCCGACGAAGCAGCCGCGCGGATTGTGAGGCCGCCGGGTGGACCTCACAGTCCGGGGTGCCGCGTCGTCTTATGAGTGCGGGCAGTCGGGGGAGCAGGCGCGATCGAGGAGGTCGGCGGGACCATGAGCAGCGAATCCGGGCCGGACGGCGGCAGCGGAAGCGGCCCCGGCCGGGCCGATCACTCCGGCCGACCCGATCAGGCCGAACCGTTCGCCGCCGACCGGGCCCTGGACGCGGTGATGAGCGAACGGCGGCAGCTCATCAGCCTCGCCTACCGGCTGCTCGGCTCGCTCGCCGACGCCGAGGACGTCGTGCAGGAGACGTACGCCCGCTGGTACGCCATGGCGCCCCGGCAGCGGGCGGCGATCGAGTCCACCGGTGGCTGGCTGGCGAAGGTCGCCAGCCGGATCTGCCTGGACCTGCTCGGCTCGGCGCGGGCCCGGCGGGAGCGCTACGTCGGCGAGTGGATTCCGGAGCCGGTGCCCGACCGCACGGAGTGGGTCAGCGGATGGACCGGCGGCGCCGAGGTGGACCCGGCCGACCGGGTCACCCTCGACGAGTCGCTCAACATGGCGTTCCTCGTCGTGCTCGAAGCGATGACCCCGGCCGAGCGCGTCGCGTTCATCCTGCACGACGTCTTCCGCTACCCCTTCCCCGAAGTGGCCGAGATCGTCGGCCGTACGCCGGCCGCCTGCCGCCAACTGGCCACATCCGCCCGCCGCCGTGTCCGTGCGTCGCGCGGCCCGGGCACGCCGAACGCCCGACGCGCCCGGATCGTGAGGGAGTTCAAGGAGGCGTGGGAGGCCAAGGACGTCGAGGCGCTGATCGGCCTGCTCGACCCCGACGTCACGGCGATCGGCGACGGCGGCGGGGTCGTCGCGGCCCTGCCGCGGCCGCTGCGGGGCGGCGAGCCGGTCGCGGAGTACTTCGTCGGCCTCGTACGTCAGGCGGACGGCCTGACCATCCTGGAACGCACGGTCAACGGCCGGCCCGGACTGCTGCTCCAGTACGAAGGCGCCACCGTGGCGGTGCTGGCGCTCGACATCGTGGACGACCGGGTCACGCACGTGTGGGCGGTCCGCAACCCGGCCAAGCTCCGCCCCTGGACCTGACGTCGAGGCGGGCGCGGCGCGGCCCCGGGTACCGGAGCCGTCCCGCGCCCGCGTCGTGTCAGGTGAGGCCGCCGGTCGCGCGGAGGTTCTGCCCGGTGAGCCAGCGGCCGTCCGGCCCGGCGAGGAAGGCCACGACGTCGGCGATGTCGGCGGGTCGGCCGAGCCGGCCGAGCGGGGTGATGCCGATCACCGCGCCGAAGTCCGCGCCCGGGTTGGCCTCGCGCAGCAGATCCGTGTCCGTCGCGCCGGGCGAGACCGTGTTGACGGTGATGCCGCGCGCCCCCAACTCCTTCGCGCCCACCGAGGTCAACTGCTCGATCGCGCCCTTGCTCGCGGCGTACGGCGCGCTGCCCGGCGCGGGGCGGACCGTGTTGAGCGTCGAGATGTTGACCACCCGCCCGCCGTCGCGCATGTGCCGTGCCGCGTAACGCATGGTCAGGAATGTGGACTTGGCGTTGACCGCCATCACCTCGTCGAAGAGCGCCTCTTCGGTGTCGGCGAGCGGTGCCGGTGCGAAGCTCATCGCCGCGTTGTTGACGAGGATGTCCAGGCCGCCGAGCCGGTCCGCCGCGTCCTCCATCAGCCGTTCCGCGGCGCCGGCTTCGCCCAGGTCGAGCCGCATGCCGTGCGCCCGGCCGCCCGCGTCCGCGACGCTCCGCTCGACCTCCGCGGCGGCCTCGGCGTTCCGCGCGTACGTGAACACGACCTCGGCCCCGTCCCGGGCCAGCCGCTCCACGATCGCCCGGCCGATTCCGCGTGAACCGCCCGTCACCACGGCCGCCTTGCCCGTGAGCTCCCCCATGACACCCTCCCCGTTCGCACCCGGCACTGTCCGCCGGGCAGCCTATGCCCGGACCCGCCCCGGGCTCCCGACTCCGGTGCGGGGGAGGGGAATTCCCGCGTCGGTCGGGGGAAGGCGGCAGAGGTCAGGACGGTGGGACCCGGAGGAGGCAGCGGTGCCGAAGACCCGAGCGGCAGGGAAGAAGGCGACGGCCCGGACAGCGGAGCCCGGGAGGGAGGACGGGGCCCGGGGGGAGGCGAGCGGGGAGCCGCCGTACCGGGCGGAGGCGGTGCGCGGCGACGGGCACTGGCACCTGAACGTGCGGAGCCTGGACGACCATCCGGACCGCGGCGAGGTGGACGCGCTCGTGGTCACCGTCACCCCGCGGCGCCCCGGCGACGACTTCCCCGCGGCCGACCTCGACCGCACCCTGGGCGAGTGCGGCTTCCGCCGCGAGGGCGAGTGGGCTCGCGAGAGCGCGCGGTGGACGGCTCCCTGCACCCATCCCTTCGTGCGTGCCGCGCCGCCGGCACCGGCCGCCGGATAGCGCCGCGCCCGAGTCGGTATCGGCATCGGCGCCAGTGCCGGCGGCGCGCTATCCGGCGCTGCCCGCCGCCAGCTCGCCCAGCAGCGCCCAGGTGCGCCGACGCGCCTCCTCCCCGGCGATGTCCGTGCCCGAGAACACCACTTCGGTCGCCCCGGCGTCCCGGTAGCGCCGCACCTCGGCGGCGATCGCCTCCTCGTCGCCGATCACGGCCACGTCGGACGCCCGCGTGCCGCCGGAGAGTTCGATGACGCGCGCGTAGGACGGGATCTGCTCGTAGAACGCGAGGTTCTCGGTGACCTTCGCGCGCACGGCGTCCACGTCGTCGGTCACGACGCCGGAGACGAGCGCCACGATCCGCGGTGCCGGGCGCCCCGCGGCCTCGGCCGCCGCGGTGACGGCGGGGACGATGTGCTCGGCCAGCGCCTTGGGTCCGGCGAGGTACGGCAGGATTCCGTCGGCCAGTTCGCCGCTGGCCCGCAGCGCCTGCGGGCCCATCGCGGCCACCAGCAGCGGTACGCCGCCCTCGGCACCGGGCACCCGCGCGGAGACCGGGGTGCCCGCGGTGAGCAGCTCGCCGTGGAAGTCGGCGGTGCCGGTCTCGGTCAACTGCCGCAGCGCGGTGAGGAATTCGCGCAGCCGGGCGATGGGCCGCTCGAAGGGGATGCCGAACCCCGCCTCGGTCAGGTGCTTGGTGCCGAGCGCGAGCCCGAGGTGGTAGCGGCCGTGCGTGGCCGCCTGGGCGGTCTGGGCCTGGCTGGAGACGATCAGCGGGTGCCGCCCGAAGACGGGGATCGCGGAGGTGCCCACCTGGAGGTCGGGCACCTCCCGCCCGACGATCGCCGCGAGTTGGGGCGAGTCGGCGCCGAAGGTCTGCCCGAACCAGGCGGACCGCAGCCCGGCCGCCGCGGCCTCCTCGGCGAGTCGTACGGTGGCGTCGATCTGGTTGCCGGTGCCGGTCGCGCTGAGTGTCACTCCCACAGTCATGCCGTGTCCAACGAGCCCCGCGCGCCCGGGCATTCCGGTCCGCCTGCGACAGTCTCGTGACGGCAGTGTGTACGGGAGGCGGCCACGGGTACGGGCCGCCCAACGCCCGGGGCCGCCGTACGCGGGGGCCGCCGTACGCGGGGGCCGCCGTACGCCCGGGCCGCCCAACGCCCGGGCCGGCGCACGCCCTTGGCGCGGTACGACGGTGCCGCCGTACGGGCTCAGCCGAACCGGCGGATCACGTCCCTGACCTGCGGCACGCAGTCGCCCCACGCGCCGAAGTGCGCGATCGTGCTGATGAGTTCGCGCAGGTGCAGCAGCGGCATCCGCTCCCGCCAGCCGTCCGGGAGCGGCAGGACCTCGTGGTAGGCGGCGAAGAAGGACTCCGGCGGCCGGCCGGTGCAGTACATCATGCTGAGCTCGGACTCCGCCCACATCCAGCACACCGCGGGGTCGATGAAGGCCGGGGCGCCGTCGGACGCGGCCACCACGTTGCCCTGGTACAGGTCACCGTGGTTCAGCACCGCGGGTCCGCCGGGCACCAGCCGGGGGAGGCGGTCGCAGATCCGCTCCAGGCCCGCGAGGTCGGCGGGGTCGAGCGCGGCGCGCACTTTCGGCTCGCGGAGGTAGCGCAGCACCCGGTGCTCGGCGAAGAACGCGTGGCCGTCGTCGGTCCAGGCGTTCGTCTGGGGGAGGAGGCCCAGCCATCCCTCGGCGTGCCACCCGAAGCGGTCGCCGCGGACGGCGTGCAGCCGGGCGACGGCGCGGCCCGCCTCCGCCCAGAACGCGTCCCCGTCGGCGGGCGCCGGCTCCAGTGCCTCCAGCAGGAGGTGGCGGGCGCTCACCTCGATCACCCGCGGGGTGCGCAGGCCACCCTGCTCCCGTAGCACCCGCAGGCCCTCCGCCTCCTGCGCGTACAGGTCGGGAGGGGCCTGCTCCGAGCTCTTGAGCACGACCCGGGTGCCGTCGGCGAGCGTCAGCCGCCGCACGTCGTTCACGGCCCCTCCGCTGAGCGGCTCGTCCGCGACGGCCTCTCCGACGAAAGCACTCGGCAGGCCCCGCCACGGCTCGCAGCCGCCGCCATCCCGATCCGTCACTCCCGGTTCCTCCCACCCGACCTCCGGCCGGCACCGTTCCACGCCCCGGCCGCCGAACGCCAACGGTACGGCGGCTACGGGCGGTACGGCGGGGCGGGCGGCACGGCACGCACGGCACGGGGCCGCGGTCAGGGCACGGTCACGACGATCTTGCCGCGGGCGTGCAAGGCCGCGGCGATGCGCGAACTCGGCGCGAAGGTCACCGGGTACGGCGACGGCCTCGCGGACCGCGTGCGCGCCCTGGCCCCCGGCGGCGTCGACCGGGTCCTGGACATCGGCCCCGGCGGCCAGCTCCCCGAGCGCGGCGCGGAGGCCACCGTGACATCGGGCGCCGAGACGGCAGGCGCTCGACTCGTGGGCGGCCGCGCAGCCGGCGAGCGGGAACACCGCGTGCGCCGGCACGGTGAAACGGCCCTCGCGGCCAGCGCCACCGCCACCGCGAGACCGGCGTGGCCCGGCCGCGAGGTGGCGCCCTGGCCCCCGGCGGCGTCGACCGGGTCCTGGACATCGGCCCCGGCGGCCAGCTCCCCGAGCGAGGCGCGGAGGTCATCGTGACATCGGGCGCCGAGACGGAAGGCGCTCGACTCGTGGGCGGCCGCGCAGCAGGCGAGCGGGAACACCGCGTGCACCGGCACCGTGAAACGGCCCTCGGCGGCCAGTGCCACCGCCACCGCGAGACCGGCGTGGCCCGGCCGCGAGGTGGCGCCGGGGCCCGCGGTGCGGGAGAACCGTACGCCGTGGTCGGGTGCGGTGGGGTCGGCGATCGTCACGACCCGGTCCGGGCCGCCCGCGAGGGCGACCAGGTCGGCCGGCGAACCCGCACCCGCGGTGCCGAGCACCGCGTCCGGGTCGCCCGCCGGTGGTGGCCGCCGTCGGGAAGGACGCGCCGGCGGGGCCGGGGACCCCGGCCGGCCCGGCAGCGTCGCCGCGCTCTGATCAAGGTGCCGTGCGGGGCCCGCCACCTGGGGCGGGAGGGGGCTGTTGTTGAATGAGGTACGGGCCGCGGCCGACCCGTGGCGGGGCCCTGGTCCGGACGCAGTCGGCACGAGGGTGGGAATCAGCAGGTGAGCGCGCAGCCGGTGTCGCTGAGAAGCCTCATACCGGCGGTGTTCCTGCCGGTGCTGGTCTTCGAGACCGGGATGGGCGCGCTCGCGCCGGTACTGGCGCTCAGCGGCCGGGCGCTCGGCGCGGGTGTCGGCACCGCGGGGCTCGTGCTCGCGCTGCTGGGGGTCGGGCAGATCCTCGGCGACGTGCCGGCCGGGGCGCTGGCGGCACGGCTGGGCGACCGCAAGGCGATGCTCGTCGCCTCGGGCGTCACCGTGGTCACCCTCAGCGGGTGCGCGCTGGCCCGGAACGTCTGGCAACTGGCGCTGGCGGTCACCGTCACCGGGGCGTCCAACGCCGTGATCATGCTGGCCCGGCAGTCCTATCTGACCGAGGCGGTGCCCCCGCAGCTGCGGGCACGGGCGCTGTCGACGCTCGGCGGGATGTCGCGGGTGGGCGCGTTCGTCGGGCCGTTCCTCGGCGCGGCCGTGCTGACCGGCGGGCGCCCGGTGCACGACATCTACTGGCTGGCGCTGGTGTGCACGGCCGTCACCGTGGTGGTCCTGCTCACCGTGCCCGACGTCGCCGAACCCGCCACCGGCGGCGGCAAGAAGCCCGTGCCGGTGCGCGCGGTGCTGCGCGACCACCGGAAGGTCTTCCTCACCCTCGGCCTCGCGGTCCTGCTGGTCGGCTCGGTCCGGGCCACCCGGCAGACCGTGCTGCCGCTGTGGGCCGAGCACCTGGGCCAGAGCCCGTCCTCCACCAGCGTCGTGTTCGGCATCGCCGGGCTGATCGACACGCTGACCTTCTACCCCTCCGGCCAGGTGATGGACCGGGCCGGCCGGCTGTGGATCGCGGTGCCCTCCATGCTGGTGCTGGGCGGCGCCCAGGCCGCCCTGCCGCTGACCCACACCCTCACCGAACTGACCGTGGTGGCGATGCTGATCGGCTTCGGCAACGGGATCGGCAGCGGCATCCTGATGACCCTGGGCGCGGACGTCGCACCGCCGGAGACCCGCTCGCAGTTCCTGGGCGTGTGGCGGCTGTGCGCGGACTCCGGCAGCGCCGGCGGGCCGCTGGTGGTGTCGGCGGCCGCCTCGCTCGGGAGCCTCGCGGCCGGCATCTCGGTGATGGGCGCCGTGGGCATCGCGGCGGCGGGCGCCCTGCTGCGGTGGGTGCCGCGGTACTCGGCCTTCGCCACGACCGGCGCGCGACGGGCGAGCACCGCGGTGGTCGGCGTCCGGCCCCGCCCGCCCGGCCCGGGCGCGTCCCGCGACGCGCCGCACGAGACGTCCCGCGACGCGCCCGGCCCCTGACGCCGGCCGGGCGGCCCCGTACGCCCGCGTCGCCGCGTGCCGCCCACCCGCGCCGCATTAGGCCGTGTTTTGGAAGTCCCGCCTGGCCCGTGGCGCCTGGCACGCACGCTCGCTTCGTTGTCGGGCTTGTCCGAGTAGGC
>NZ_JBFBIV010000116.1:0-21676 GCF_040702025.1 Streptomyces sp. NPDC088194
GGCACCGCCCCCGAGCAGTCGCCCGCGGTGGCCGTCGAGCTGGAGGCCGAGCCCGCGCGGGCCGGCGCCGCCGCCAACCAGGACGAGGCGGACGAGCACGACGACCACGACGGCGCCGAGGGCGCCGACGGCTCCGACGCCGACCAGGACGGCGACGACCGCCCGTCCCGCCGTCGCCGCCGCGGTGGCCGCCGCCGTCGCCGCGGTGAGTCCGGCGACCAGGACCACGACGACAACGGCTCCGACGACGAGTCCGACGAGTCGGCCGAGGGCCACGACGAGGACGACAACGGCGCCGCGCACGACGACGACCACGACGACGCCCAGGGCGGCTCCTCCTCCAGCAGCCGCCGCCGGCGCCGCCGTCGCCGCCGCGGCTCGGACGGCGGCGACGACCACGCGGCCGCCACCGGCACCGACGACCCGGAGCGCACCGTCGTCAAGGTCCGCGAGCCGCGCTCCCGTTACGAGGGCGGCACCGGTTCCGACGAGGTGCAGTCCATCAAGGGCTCCACCCGCCTGGAGGCGAAGAAGCAGCGCCGCCGCGAAGGCCGCGAGCAGGGCCGCCGCCGCGTGCCGATCATCACCGAGGCCGAGTTCCTGGCGCGCCGCGAGGCCGTCGAGCGCGTCATGGTGGTCCGGCAGAACGGCGACCGCACCCAGATCGGCGTGCTGGAGGACAACGTCCTCGTCGAGCACTACGTCAACAAGGAGCAGTCGACCTCCTACGTCGGCAACGTGTACCTCGGCAAGGTGCAGAACGTGCTGCCGTCGATGGAGGCCGCCTTCGTCGACATCGGCAAGGGCCGCAACGCCGTGCTGTACGCGGGCGAGGTCAACTTCGAGGCGCTGGGCATGTCCGGCGGCCCGCGCCGGATCGAGTCCGCGCTCAAGTCCGGCCAGCCGGTGCTCGTGCAGGTCACCAAGGACCCGATCGGCCACAAGGGCGCCCGCCTGACCAGCCAGGTCTCACTGCCCGGCCGCTACCTGGTCTACGTGCCCGAGGGCTCGATGACCGGCATCAGCCGCAAGCTGCCCGACACCGAGCGGGCCCGGCTGAAGTCCATCCTGAAGAAGGTCGTCCCCGAGGACGCGGGCGTCATCGTGCGCACCGCCGCCGAGGGCGCCAGCGAGGACGAGCTGCGCCGCGACGTGGAGCGGCTCCAGTCGCAGTGGGAGGACATCAAGCGCAAGTCCAAGAGCGGCAACGCGCCCACGCTGCTGTACGGCGAGCCGGACATGACGGTGCGGGTGGTCCGCGACATCTTCAACGAGGACTTCTCCAAGGTCATCGTCAGCGGTGACGAGGCGTGGTCCACCGTGCACGAGTACGTCTCGCACGTCGCGCCCGACCTGGTCGACCGGCTGTCGCGCTGGACGTCGGAGGTAGATGTCTTCGCCAACTTCCGGATCGACGAGCAGCTGTTGAAGGCGCTGGACCGCAAGGTGTGGCTGCCGTCCGGCGGTTCGCTGGTGATCGACAAGACCGAGGCGATGGTCGTGGTCGACGTCAACACCGGCAAGTTCACCGGGCAGGGCGGCAACCTGGAGGAGACCGTCACCCGCAACAACCTGGAGGCGGCCGAGGAGATCGTCCGCCAGCTGCGGCTGCGTGACCTCGGCGGGATCGTGGTGGTCGACTTCATCGACATGGTGCTGGAGTCCAACCGCGACCTGGTGATGCGCCGGCTGCTGGAGTGCCTGGGCCGGGACCGGACCAAGCACCAGGTGGCCGAGGTCACCTCGCTCGGCCTGGTGCAGATGACCCGCAAGCGGGTCGGCCAGGGGCTGTTGGAGTCCTTCTCCGAGACGTGCGTGCACTGCAACGGGCGGGGCGTCATCGTCCACATGGACCAGGCGACCACCACCGGTGGCGGCGGCAAGCGCAAGCGGCGCCGTGGTGGCGCCGGCGTGGGCGAGCACGACCACGACCACGAGCACGAGACGGCCGTGGAGGCCGAGCAGGCGCAGGGCGACGAGGCCGAACTGCCGGAGCTGGAGCCGATCGAGGTCGGCGAGTCGGACCTGGTGCCGGCGGTCGGCGACCCCGAGGAGGAGTGGTTCGGCAGCGCCGCGGAGGCGGAGGCCGCCGCGAACGGCTCCCGTGGCCGCGGTCGGCGCCGCGGTGCCCGCAAGGCCACGGCCCCGGCGGGCGCGCCCGCCGCGGCGGACCACGAGCCGGAGCCGGCCGTCGTGGTCGTCCCGGTCAGCGAGCCCGAGGTCGAGCCGGCCGAGGCCGAGCCGGAGCCGGTCGTCTCGACCGAGCCGCCGGCCCGTACGCGCCGCCGCGCCACCCGCAAGGCGACCGCCCCGGCCGGGGCGCCGCCCGCCGCCGAGGAGGCCGCGGTGGTCGTGGTCAGCGCGGAGCCCGCGGCGGCCACGCCCGAGCCCGAGGCCGAGCCGGAGCCTGCCGTCTCGACGGAGCCGCCGGCCCGTGCGCGGCGTCGCGCCACCCGTAAGGCGACCGCGCCCGCGGGGGCGCCGGCCGCGGCAGCGGAGGAAGCGGCGGTGGTGGTCGTACCGTCCGCCGAGGCCGCCCCTGCGGAGGCTCAGGCCGAGCGGGCCGAGCAGCCTGACGGTGAGCCGTCGGCGGAGGCCGGGGCCGAGCCCAAGAAGCGGGCGGCCCGCAAGGCCCCGGCGAAGAAGGCGGCGGCCAAGAAGACGGCGAAGAAGGCCGCGACGAAGAAGACGGCGGCCAAGAAGACGACGACGAAGAAGGCCGCGACGAAGAAGGCGAGTTCGCCCGCGGAGTAGCCAGGCGGACCCTCCGGGGTGCCCCGTCAGCGCCGTAGGGACCTTGCGGTCCACGGCGGTTCGCCGCGCGGTTCTCCCCCAGAGCTTCGCCTGGGTGGTGCCCCCACGCGCCCCTGGTCAGTGCAGCCACTGCCAAGGGGCGCGGGCAACCCGGGCGGTCCTGCTCGACCCTGGCCGGATTTGACCCGGGTGGACGCGGTCCGTAGCCTTGACCTTCGGCGTTTCTGCGCCTTCGCCTGAGCACATTCCTCCCGGGCTTCCCGGGAGAGGCCCCTCCGCGGCAGTTATGGAGTGGCTGGCATCAGGGGTTTTCGAATCGAGCGAGAGAGTGAGTTCCGCGTGTACGCGATCGTGCGTAGTGGTGGCCGCCAGCACAAGGTGGCCGTCGGCGACATCGTCGAGGTTGACAGGATTCCCACCGGCAAGGTCGGCGACGCGGTCGAGCTCTCGACGCTGCTCGTCGTCGATGGCGAAGCCGTCACCAGCGACCCGTGGGTGCTCGCCGGGATCAAGGTCGAGGCCGAGATCGTGGACCACCACAAGGGCCAGAAGATCGACATCCTGCGCTACAAGAACAAGACCGGTTACCGCCGTCGCCAGGGTCACCGCCAGCACTACACGGCGCTGAAGATCACTGGCATCCCCGCCGCGGCTGCGAAGTAAGGGACTGAGGAGAGATGGCACACAAGAAGGGCGCATCGTCCACCCGGAACGGTCGCGACTCCAACGCTCAGCGGCTCGGTGTGAAGCGCTTCGGCGGCCAGGTCGTCAACGCCGGTGAGATCATCATCCGCCAGCGTGGCACCCACTTCCACCCCGGCTCCGGCGTCGGCATCGGCAAGGACGACACGCTGTTCGCGCTGTCCGCCGGTGCGGTCGAGTTCGGCGTGAAGCGCGGTCGCCGCGTGGTGAACATCGTTCCGGCCGCCTGAGGCGAGCCGTAAGAACTTTCGAGGGCGGACCCGTTTCCCGGACTCCGGGAAGTGGGGCCGCCCTCGGCGTGTTACAAGGCCAGTAGGACCGTAAGAACCGTGGGAAACCCGTACGTTCTGGAGGAAGCACCCATGACCACCTTCGTGGACCGCGTCGAACTGCATGTCGCCGCGGGTAACGGGGGCCACGGCTGCGCCTCCGTGCACCGGGAGAAGTTCAAGCCGCTCGGCGGGCCGGACGGCGGCAACGGCGGGCGGGGCGGGGACGTGATCCTCGTCGTCGACCAGGACGTGACCACCCTGCTCGACTACCACCACAGCCCGCACCGCAAGGCGACCAACGGCAAGCCGGGCGAGGGCGGCAACCGCTCCGGCAAGGACGGCAGCGACCTGGTGCTGCCGGTGCCGGACGGCACCGTCGTGCAGGACCGGGACGGAAACGTGCTGGCCGACCTGGTCGGCCAGGGCACCACCTACGTCGCCGGGCAGGGCGGCCGCGGCGGCCTCGGCAACGCGGCGCTCGCCTCGACCCGGCGCAAGGCGCCCGGCTTCGCGCTGCTCGGGGTGCCCGGGCAGGCCCGGGACATCGTGCTGGAGTTGAAGACCGTCGCCGACGTGGCGCTGGTCGGCTACCCGAGCGCGGGGAAGTCCTCGCTGATCTCGGTGCTCTCGGCGGCGAAGCCGAAGATCGCGGACTACCCGTTCACCACGCTGGTGCCGAACCTCGGAGTGGTCAACGCCGGCTCGACGGTCTACACGATCGCCGACGTGCCCGGGCTGATCCCCGGCGCGAGCCAGGGCCGCGGGCTGGGCCTGGAGTTCCTGCGGCACGTCGAGCGCTGCTCGGTGCTGGTGCACGTGCTGGACACCGCGACCCTGGAGTCCGACCGCGACCCGGTGACCGACCTCGACGTCATCGAGGCGGAGCTGCGGGCGTACGGCGGCGGGCTGGAGGACCGGCCGCGGCTGGTCGTGCTCAACAAGATCGACGTGCCCGACGGGCAGGACCTGGCGGAGATGATCAAGCCGGACCTGGAGGCGCGCGGCTACCGCGTCTTCGAGGTGTCCGCGGTCTCGCACGCCGGGCTCAAGGAACTGTCGTTCGCGCTGGCCGGGATCGTGGCGGAGACGCGGGCGGCGCGCCCGGCCGAGGAGTCCACCCGCGTGGTGATCCGGCCGCAGGCCGTCGACGACGCCGGGTTCACCGTCACCTACGACGGCGAGCTGTACCGGGTGCGTGGCGAGAAGCCCGAACGCTGGGTGCGGCAGACGGACTTCACCAACGACGAGGCGGTCGGCTACCTCGCGGACCGGCTCAACCGGCTCGGTGTCGAGGACGAGCTGGTCAAGGCGGGGGCGAAGGCGGGCGACGGCGTCGCGATCGGGCCGGAGGACGACGCGGTGGTCTTCGACTGGGAGCCGTCGCTGGCGGCCGGTGCGGAGATGCTGGGGCGGCGCGGTGAGGACCACCGTTTCGACACGCCGCGGCCCGCGGCGAGCCGGCGTCGCGACCGGCAGGCCGAGCACGACGAGGCCGCCGACGCCTACGACGAGTTCCATCCGTTCGGAGGGTGACCGGACCTCCTGGCCGCCCCTCCCCGTGGTCGAGGGACCTTGCGGCGAGGGGCGCCTCGGTGAACCCCGCCTTGCGAGACGGTTACCGGGGGTGAGACGATCCCCGTATCTCTTGTTGCCGCTAGGTAGGTCTCACGTGTCCCTGCACCTTGCCCACTCCCGTACCACCGCTGTCATCCTTGCCGGTGGCACGGGGCAGCGGGTCGGCCTGTCGATTCCCAAGCAGCTGCTGAAGATCGCCGGTAAAGCGGTGATCGAGCACACGCTCGCCATCTTCGAGCAGTCGGACGCGATCGACGACATCATCGTGCTGATGGCGCCGGGCTATGTCCCGGACGTCGAGAAGATCGTCACGAAGGCCGGTCTGAAGAAGGTCAGCCGGGTGATCGAGGGCGGCACGACGCGCAACGAGACCACCGAGCGGGCCATCGCCGCGCTGAGCGAGGAGCTCGAGCCCGGCCAGGACCGCAACGTGCTCTTCCACGACGCCGTGCGCCCGCTGATCTCGCAGCGCGTGATCGCCGACTGCGTGGCCGCGCTGGAGCGGTACGAAGCGGTGGACGTGGCGATCCCGTCCGCGGACACCATCATCGTCACCCGCACCCACGGCGGCGACGGCGAGTTCATCACCGAGGTGCCGGACCGCTCCCGGCTGCGCCGCGGCCAGACCCCGCAGGCGTTCCGGCTGTCCACCATCCGCCGGGCCTACGAGGTCGCCGGCGGCGACCCCAACTTCCAGGCCACCGACGACTGTTCGGTGGTGCTGAAGTACCTGCCCGACGTGCCGATCTACGTGGTCCCCGGCGACGAGCACAACATGAAGGTGACCACCCCGGTGGACGTCTTCATCGCCGACAAGCTCTTCCAGCTCGCCTCCACCGCCGCCCCCGGCCAGTCCGACGAGGCGGCGTACCGCGAGCTGCTCGCCGACAAGACCCTGGTGGTCTTCGGCGGCTCCTACGGCATCGGCGCCGACATCGCGGCGATGGCCGAGGGATACGGCGCGAAGGTCTTCGCGCTGGGCCGCTCGACCACCGGCACCCACGTCGAGGACCCCGAGCACGTCGACGACGCGCTGTCGCGGGCCTACGCGGAGACCGGCCGGGTCGACTACGTGGTGAACACCGCGGGCGTGCTGCGGATCGGCAAGCTCGCCGAGACCGACAACGCGACCATCGAAGAGGCGCTGCGGGTCAACTACCTCGCCCCGGTGCAGATCGCCCGCGCCTCCCACAAGTACCTCGCCGAGACCCGCGGCCAGCTGCTGCTCTACACCTCCAGCAGCTACACCCGGGGACGGGCCGAGTACAGCCTGTACTCGTCGACCAAGGCCGCGATGGTGAACCTCACCCAGGCGCTCGCCGACGAGTGGGCCGGCGACGGCATCCGGGTCAACTGCGTCAACCCCGAGCGCACCGCGACGCCGATGCGCACCAAGGCGTTCGGCCAGGAGCCGGCCGGCTCGCTGCTCTCCTCGGAGGCGGTCGCCCGCACCTCGCTCGACGTCCTGCTCTCCACCCTCACCGGCCATGTGATCGACGTCCGCCAGCAGGACCCGATGCAGGGCCTGTCCGGCGCCTCCGGGATCGAGCGCGCGCTGGCACACGTTCTCGCCCAGGGGGAGGACGAGCAGTAATCCTTACCGGAACGGATCGACAGTCCTTGGGCCCGCGTGACACGGTGCGCCCAGGGACTTCGTCCGTTGATGAGGGAGCGCGGCGCCGGTCGGCCCGCCCCTTCCCGCACCGCCACTCCGCCTCACCCGATCTCCGTATCCTCATTCGACGTCTCATTCGACATCGCACTGGAGCAGTCACCCCGTGATCTCAAAAGCCATTCGCATGGCCCGTGTGGCGTCCGGCGGCGAACTCGCCGCCGCGCTGCTCATGCTCCTCAGCTACCCGTGCCTGGTGATCGCCGCGCTGCTGCCGAGCCTGTGGTTCTTCGTGGCCGCCGGCGCGGTCAGCTACGTGACGGACTGGTTCCTGCACCAGCGCCGCTCGTACCTGATCAACCGGCTGGGCAAGGCCCGGGCCGGGCTGTCGCTGCGCTTCCTGCTGCGTGAGCTGACGCTGGTGCTGCTGATGGCGCAGATGAACCTCGCCAACAACCGGGCGTTCTCCGCGGCCATCGTCTGCTTCCTGGTCTTCTACGGCATGCAGGCCCCGCACGCGGCCCTGATCACGCTGATCCGCAACCGCCGCAAGCTTCCGTTCGGCACCCGCAACATCGACCTGAGCGGGATGCGCATCACCAACGCGCCGTCGGGCCTGCTGACCTCGCGCGCGGCCGAGAAGATGCTGCACCTGGACCTGTTCGCGGTGATCGGCCTCCTGCTGTACGCGAAGGCCGGGCACATCGCGTTCGTCTACCTCGGTGCCGCGCTGACGCTGGGCCTGGGCATCGTGTACACGCTGGCCCTGGCGCCGTACCTCACCCGCCGCCGGCTGCCGGCGAAGACCGACGACGCGCTGGCGTTCATGGACACCTGGCTGCGGGCGTACCGGCCGAGCACCGTGCTGTACTTCTCCGGCTCGCCGGACTCCGCGTACCAGGTCAACATGTGGCTGGACACGATGGCGGACATGCCGGGGGAGCGGCCGCTGGTGATCCTGCGCGAGCGGGCGATCCTGCTCCAGCTCGCCGACACCGCGGTGCCGGTGCTGTGCGTGCCGGGCGCGGTGCACCTGATGAACATGGACCTGTCGACCGTGCGGGTCGCGCTGTACCCGGCGAACGTCGGCAAGAACATCCACCTGCTGCGGGTGCCGAGCATGAAGCACGTCTTCGTCGGCCACGGCGACAGCGACAAGGTCGCCAGCATCAACCCGTTCAGCAAGGCGTACGACGAGGTGTGGTCGGCCGGCAAGGCGGGCCGGGACCGGTACGCGCTCGCCGACGTCGGGGTGCGTGACGAGGACGTGGTCGAGGTGGGCCGCCCGCAGCTCGCCGGGATCACCGCCTGGGACGGCTCGGCCGCGACCGGCGTCCCGACCGTGCTGTACGCGCCGACCTGGGAGGGCTGGACCGACGAGCCCGGCAACACCTCGCTGATGCTGGCCGGCGTGAACATCGTGCGCGGCCTGGTCGCGTCCGCCACCCCGGTCCGGGTGCTGTACAAGCCGCACCCGTTCACCGGCACCGTGAACCCGAAGGCGAAGCGGGCCCACGACAAGGTGGTCGCGGTGCTGGCGAAGGCGAACGCCCAGCGGGCCGCCGACCCGGCGTGGTCCGCGCGGATCGCCGAGGGCAAGGCGGCGCAGGCCACGGCCCGCGCCGAACTGGCGTCGATAGAGACCGAGTTGGATTCGCTGGTGGCCGAGGCGACCTCCGCGGAGGGGGACATGGCGATCATGTCCCGCGACTCGATCGCCGACCCGCAGCTCACGGCGCGGCTCGCCGAGTTGCGCGCCCGGTGGAACGCCGCGTACTGGAAGTCGCTGAGCGCCTGGGAGCACAAGGTCGTCACCGGCCCGATGCCTCACCTGTACGAGTGCTTCAACGAGTCCGACGCGATGGTCTCCGACATCTCCAGCGTGGTCTCGGACTTCGTGGCGACCGGCAAGCCGTACGCCATCACCGATTCGGCCGAACTGGGCGAGGAGGAGTTCAAGCGGCAGAACACCGCCGCCCGCGCCGCGCTCATCCTGGACAACTCGGCGAGCCGGGTCGGCGAGCTGGTCACGGCCGTGGTCACCCCCGAGCTCGACCCGCTGGCCGGGTCGCGCAAGGAGATCAAGCAGTACCTGCTCGGCCCGGACCACCCGACCTCCATCGAGCGGTTCTCGCAGGCGGTGCGCGACCTCGCACACAAGGCCGAGGTCCGGCTCGTCCAGCAGGCCGCTCTGGGCCAGACGGGTGATGTCGATCCGCTGGACGGTCCGACCGCCCAGGCCAGGGCCGAAATGGAGCGAACCACTCCGCAACGGCGCGCCGACGAGGAGTTGGCGTCGGATGTCCAGGAGCGAAACGCGGGGTGACGTCCGGGTATGCTCGCAGCCGGGGGCGCGGGTCGCGACCCGCAGTGACCGCCCCCTGAATCCATCTGCATGGGACGTAACGTGAAAGCACTTGTGCTCTCCGGCGGGGCGGGCACCCGCCTCAGGCCGATCACTCACACCTCGGCCAAACAGCTGGTACCGGTCGCCAACAAGCCGGTGCTGTTCTACGGCCTGGAAGCCATCGCCGAAGCCGGGATCACCGAGGTGGGCATCATCGTCGGCGACACCGCCGAGGAGATCAAGGAGGCGGTCGGCGACGGCTCCGCCCTCGGTATCGCGGTCACGTACATCCCGCAGGACGCGCCGCTCGGGCTGGCGCACGCGGTGCTGATCGCGCGCGAGTTCCTCGGCGAGGACGACTTCGTGATGTACCTCGGTGACAACTTCATCGTCGGCGGCATCAGCGGCCTCGTCGAGGAGTTCCGCGCGGAGCGCCCGGACGCGCAGATCCTGCTCACGAAGGTGCCGAACCCGACCTCCTTCGGCGTCGCCGAACTCGACGCGCAGGGGCGGGTGAAGAACCTGGAGGAGAAGCCGAAGCAGCCCAAGAGCGACCTGGCGCTGGTCGGCGTCTACCTCTTCACCCCGGCCGTCCACGAGGCGGTGCGCGCCATCAAGCCGTCCTGGCGCGGTGAGTTGGAGATCACCCACGCCATCCAGTGGCTGATCGACGAGCAGCGCGACGTGCGCTCCACCACGATCTCCGGCTACTGGAAGGACACCGGCAACGTCACCGACATGCTGGAGGTCAACCGGTCGGTGCTGGACACCCTCGAACCCGAGGTGCTCGGCGAGGTCGACGCGGAGAGCGAGATCATCGGCCGGGTCCGGATCGAGGCCGGCGCGAAGGTGGCCGGCAGCCGGATCGTCGGTCCGGCGATCATCGGCCGCAACTCGGTGATCAGCGACGCGTACGTCGGCCCGTACACCTCCGTGTCGGAGAACTGCCGGATCGAGGACAGCGAGATCGAGTACTCGATCCTGCTGCGCGACTCCTCGCTCACCGGCGTGCGCCGGGTCGAGGCGTCGCTCATAGGGCGCAACGTCGAAGTGACCCCGGCCCCCCGAAACCCTGCCGCGCACCGCCTGGTGCTCGGCGATCACAGCAAGGTGCAGATCTCGTCATGACCGACCGCATACTGGTGACCGGCGGGGCCGGCTTCATCGGCTCCCACTACGTCCGTACGCTGCTCGGCCCGACCGGGCCCGGGGACGTGGCGATCACCGTCCTGGACAAGCTGACCTACGCGGGCAACCCGGCGAACCTCGACGAGGTCCGCGCGCACCCCGGCTTCCGCTTCGTGCAGGGCGACATCTGCGACGCCGAGCTCGTCGACAAGCTGGTCGCCGAGCACGACCAGGTGGTGCACTTCGCCGCCGAGTCGCACGTCGACCGCTCGATCCTGGGCGCCACCGAGTTCATCACCACCAACGTGGCCGGCACCCAGACCCTGCTGGACGCGGCGCTCCGCAACAACCTGCGGACGTTCGTGCACATCTCCACCGACGAGGTGTACGGCTCGATCGCCGAGGGCTCCTGGCCCGAGACCGACCCGCTCCAGCCGAACTCGCCGTACTCCGCGGCCAAGGCGTCCAGCGACCTGATCGCGCTCGCCTACCACCGCACCCACGGCCTGGACGTGCGGGTGACCCGCTGCTCCAACAACTACGGGCACCACCACTTCCCGGAGAAGGTCATCCCGCTGTTCATCACCAACCTGCTGGACGGCGGCAAGGTCCCGCTCTACGGCGACGGCGGCAACGTCCGGGACTGGCTGCACATCGACGACCATGTGCAGGGAATCGACCTGGTACGGAACCTCGGCCGCCCGGGAGAGGTCTACAACATCGGAGGCGGCACCGAGCTGTCCAACAAGGAGCTCACCGGCCTGCTGCTCGAAGCGTGCGGGGCCGGCTGGGACTCCGTGGAGTACGTCGAGGACCGCAAGGGCCACGACCGTCGCTACTCGGTGGACTGCACCAAGATCCGTACCGAGCTGGGTTACGTGCCGCGCAAGGACTTCGCGACCGGCCTGGCCGAGACCGTCGCCTGGTACCGGGAGAACCGGGCCTGGTGGGAGCCGCTGAAGGAGCGCGCCACACTGTGAAACCGCCGAACGCGACCTGGCTGGTGACCGGCGCCGCCGGGATGCTGGGCCAGGACCTGCTGGTCCGGCTGCGGACCGAGCCGGACACCGCGGTGGTGGCCATGGGCAGCACCGCCCTGGACATCACCGACCCGGAGGCGGTCGCCACCGCGATCGCCGAGCACCAGCCCGTCCTGGTCGTCAACTGCGCGGCCTGGACCGGGGTCGACGACGCGGAGAGCCGCGAGGCCGACGCCGCGCGGATCAACGGCGACGGGCCCCGGCACCTCGCCGAGGCGTGCGCCAAGTCCGGCGCGAAGCTGATCCACGTCTCCACCGACTACGTCTTCGCCGGGGACGCGGACCAGCCGTACGCCGAGGACGCCGCCACCGGTCCGCGCGGCGCCTACGGGCGCACCAAGCTGGCCGGCGAGCGGGCGGTGCTCGACACCCTGCCCGACGCCGGCTACGTGGTGCGCACCGCGTGGCTGTACGGCGCGGCCCGCGGCAACTTCGTCCGCACGATGATCCGGCTGGAGGGCGTCAAGGACACCCTCGACGTGGTGGACGACCAGCGCGGGCAGCCCACCTGGACCGCGGACCTGGCCGACCATCTGGTCCGGCTCGGCGCCGCCGCGCTCGCCGGCGACGCGCCGGCCGGCGTCTACCACGGCACCAGCGCGGGCGAGACGACCTGGTTCGGCTTCACCCAGGAGATCTTCCGGCTGCTGGGCGCGGACCCCGAGCGGGTCCGGCCCACCACCAGCGCGGCGTTCGCGCGCCCCGCGCCGCGCCCGGCGTACAGCGTGCTCGGCCACGACCGGTGGCAGTCGGCCGGCATCGAACCGATCCGCGACTGGCGGTCGGCGCTGGCCGAGGCGTTCCCCGCCCTGGTGGCAGCCGAACGTGGCTGAGGCCCCGGCCGGCGCGGCCGGCGGGCGGGCGCGGCGGCTGGGCCGGCGGGCGCTGGCGGTGCTGCCGCCGGGCACCGCGCTGGTGGGCGCCGGCACCGCGGTCCTGGGACTGGCCAGCTACATCCAGCTCGCGGCCGCCGGCCGGACGCTGCCGTCCGACCGGATGGCGGGCGTGTCGGTGCTGTGGACGCTGGTCTTCTCGGTCGGCCTCGGGCTCTTCTTCCCGATCGAGCAGGAGATGACCCGGCTGGTCGCGGCCCGGGTGGTGGCGGGAGAGGGCACCGGTCCGGTGCTGCGCCGCGGCCTGGCCACCTCGCTGGGGCTGCTGGCCGCGGTGTGCGTGCCGGTGGCGGTCCTCGCGCACCCGGTCGCGAACCGGCTCTTCGACGGCAACCTCTCCCTGGTCGGCGCGCTGTGCGCGGCGTTCGGGGCGCTGTCGGTGGCGTACGTGACCCGCGGCATGCTGGCCGGCACCGGCCGATTCCGGGTGTACGGCACGCAGTTGGCGCTGGACGGCGCGCTGCGGGTGGTGTTCTCGGTGCTGCTGGCGGCAGCCGGGACGCACTCGCCGCTGCTGTTCGCCGCGGTGCTGACGGTGCCGACGCTGCTGTCGGTGGCGGCCACGCTGCCGTGGGTGCTGCGCGCGGCGCGGTACGGCGCGGAGGGCGTGAGCGCGGTGAAGCCCGTGGCCGGCGCGGATGTCGCCGCTGCCGCCGCCGGCGTCGCGGCCGGCGCCGTCGCAGGCGGGGCCACTGGTGCCGCTTCTGTCGGTGAGACGGCGGGCGGGGCCGCCCGGACGGGCGGGGCGACGGCGCTCCGGTCGTCGCCGCCGCTGCCGTGGCGTGCGCTGTGGTCCGGCCTGCTCGCGCTGATCCCCTCCACGCTGCTCGCCCAACTGCTCGTCAACATCTCGGTGATCAGCGTGAAGCTGCTGGCACCCGACGACACCGCGTTCATCACCGCGCTGCTGTCCGCGGTGGTGCTGGCCCGGGTGCCGCTGTTCGTCTTCGGCTCGCTCCAGGCGTCGCTGCTGCGCGGGCTGTCCGAGGCCGTCGCGGCCGGCGACCGTGCGGCCTACCGCCAACTGCTGCTGCGTACGGCCGCGTTCACCGGCCTGCTGGGCGGCACGGGCGGGGTGGTGGCGGTGGCGCTGGGCCCGTGGCTGGTGCCGCGGCTGTTCGGTTCGCCCGATCTGCTCGGCTGGACGGACTTCGCCTGGCTGTCGGCCGGCACGCTCTGCTACATGCTCGCCTCGGTGCTCGGCCAGGCGTTGCAGACCACCGGCGGCCACGGCCGGCAACTGGTTTCCTGGGCGGTCGGCACGGCCGCGCTGCTCGCGGTGACGTTCAGTCCGTTGCCTATCCGTGACCGGGTCGAGATCGCTTATGCGGTCGGCGCGGCAATCACCGCGATCCTGCTCTCCATCCGGGTGACTTATGCCATTCGGATGCAACCTATGCGTCACTTCGACCGTCAAGCTGGGTGGACGGATGCGATACAGGGGACCAATTTCCGGGACCCCGCGGAGCGTCCACAATCGGTTGAATAATTGACGAAAGGGTGCGCTTCCCATGGTGATTTCCGGCGCGCCGCGCCTTGCCAGTAAGCGCACCTTCGGTGATGTCTGGCTGATCATCCCGGTCTACAACGAAGCCCCGGTCGTGGCCGGAGTGGTGACAGAGGCGCTGCGTACCTTCCCCAACGTGGTGTGCGTCGACGACGGCAGTGTCGACGGCTCCCAGGACGAGGTCGCCCGTACCGGCGCCCACCTCGTCCAACACCCCGTCAACCTCGGGCAGGGCGCGGCGATCCAGACCGGGCTGCACTACGCACTGTCCCAGCCCGGTGCCGAACGCTTCGTCACCTTCGACGCCGACGGCCAGCACCGCGTCGAGGACGTCATCACCATGCTGGCGGTGGCCCGGGCCCGGGGCGCCGACGTGGTGCTCGGCTCCCGCTTCCTGCGGCCCGGCGGCGAGCGCGTCGAAGTCCCCTGGGCCAAGCGCCTGGTGCTGCGTACGGCGGCGGCGGTGAGCCCCACCGCGCGCCGCCTGAAGCTCTCCGACGCGCACAACGGGCTGCGGCTGTTCAACCGCACCGCCGCCGCCCGGGTCAACATCACGATGAACGGCATGGCGCACGCCTCGGAGATCACCGGCTTCCTCGCCCGCTCCGACCTGAGCGTCGTGGAGTCCCCGGTGTCGATCCGCTACACCGACTACTCGCGGGCCAAGGGCCAGTCGCTGCTCAACGGAGTGAACATCCTCTTCGACCTGTCCCTGAACCGCGAGAAGGGCTGACCGGTGCTCATCCAGATCGTCCTGCTGTCCGCGGTGGTGGTCCTGCTCGCGGTGTTCATGCGCAGCTGGAACACCACCCGGACCCGGGCGTGGAAGCGGATCGCCTTCCTCGCCTTCTGCTTCCTCAACGCCTACGCGGTACTGCGGCCCGGCGACACCACGAAGGCCGCCCACCTGCTCGGTGTCGGCCGCGGCACCGACCTGGTGCTGTACCTGCTGGTGGTCGGCGTGACCGCGCTGGCGCTCAACACCTACCTGCGGTTTCGCGCCATGGAACGCCGGCTGACCGAACTCGCCCGTGACGCGGCCCTGCGCACGGCCCACCGCCCGGAACCCGAGCGGCCGCTGGCCGCCGTGGAAGGCGAACGCTCCCAGTGACCGACACGCTCGACATCATGCTTCCGTACTACGGCGACCCCGCGCTGATGCGCGACGCCGTGCGCAGCGTCCTCGCGCAGACCGACCCCGACTGGCGGCTGACCGTCGTGGACGACGACACCCGGCCCGGCGTGCCGGAGTGGTTCGCCGGCCTGGACGACCACCGGGTGCGGTACTTCCGCAACGAGCAGAACCTCGGCGTCACCGGCAACTTCCGCCGCTGCGTCGAGCTGGCCGACTACCCCTACACGGTGCTGATGGGCTGCGACGACCTGATGCGTCCCGGCTACGTCGCCACCGTACGGGCCGCCCGGGCCGACCTGCCGGGCGCCGCGATGTACCAGCCGGGGGTCCGGGTGATCGACGGCGAGGGCCGCCCGGTGCACACGCTGGTCGACACCGTCAAGCGGCGGCTGTACTCGACGGCGCCCGAGCGGCGCGCGCGGCTCGGCGGGGAAGAGCTCGCGGTCAGCCTGCTGCGCGGCAACTGGCTCTACTTCCCGGCCATGTGCTGGCGCTCCGACCTGCTCAAGGAGGTCGGCTTCCGCACCGACCTGACGGTCGTGCAGGACCTCGCGCTCACCGTGGAGCTGCTGCTGCGCGGCGAGGAGCTGGTCACCGACCCGGAGATCTGCTTCGACTACCGGCGGCACGTCGGCAGCGAGTCCTCCGCGCAGGCGGTCAGCGGCTCCCGCTTCGAGGAGACCCGCCGGCTGCTGCTCGAACTCGCCGCCGACTTCGACGCGCTCGGCTGGCACCGCGCCGCCCGTACCGCCCGCCGCCACCTGTCCACCCGGCTGCACGCGCTGCTGATGGTGCCGGGCGCGCTGCGCCGGCGCCGGCTGGACACGGCCCGCGAGCTGACCGGGCACGCCTTCGCCCGGGTGCCGCGCCCGGCCGCCCCGGCGGCGGCCCGATGAGCGCCCCGAACTCCCCGGGCGGCGGCCGGTTCGGCGCCCCCGCGAACGCTCCCGCGAACGCCCGCGCCGACGCCCGCGCCGACGCCCATCTGGACACCTCCGCGGACACCGCGCCGCCCGACCTGGTGAAGGCCCCGGGGAAGGCAGCCGGGGGCGCCCCGGCAGGCCCGCCGCCGGGCGCCTCCGCGCTCTCCCCGGCCGGGCCCGGCCGCTGGTCGCCCTCCCGGCTGTCCGCTCGCCTGCCCGCCCGCTGGCGGCTGCCGCTCGCGGTGTACGCCGCCTGCCAGCTGCTGCTGCTGGGCTGGTGGGCCGCCTTCTACCCGGGCCGGATCAGCGGCGACACCCTCACCTACATCTACGAGGTCAGCACCTCCCACTGGCGCTCGGACCACTCGGTCGCCTACGACGCGCTGCTGTGGATCTCGCTCCAGGTCACCGGCGGCATCGCGGCCCTGACCTTCGTCCAGACCGTCTGCATGGCCGCCGCGCTCGCCTACGTCTGCGTGGCGCTGCGCGACCTCGGGGTGCGCGGGCGGTGGAGCGCGGCCGCCGCCGTGGTCGTCGCCGCGGCGCCGATGACCGCCTCGTTCACGGTGTTCGTCTGGAAGGACGTCGCCTACACCATCGCCACCCTGGTCGCCTTCGGCGCGGTGGTCCAGCTCACCGCCCGCCGGCTGCGCCGCGAGCACGCCGTACGCGACCGGTCCTTCCGCCGCCAGCTGCTGACGCTGGCCCTGGGCTGCCTGGGCATCGGCCTGTTCCGCAACAACGGCTTCCCGGTGCTCATCGCCGCCGTGGTGCTGCTGGTGCTGCTGCTGCCGGGCATGCGCCGCTGGATCGCCGCCGCGATCGGGGTCCCGCTGGTGCTGACGCTGGCGATGAACAACTTCCTCTACCCCGCGCTCGGCGTCCAGAAGCCGCGCCCCGACGAGGTGTACGCCTTCAACTACGCCGACATCGGCGTCGCCTACGCCAAGCGCCCTGACATCTTCACCGCCTCCGACCTGCGGCTGATGCGCGGCCTCGCGCCGCTGTCGCACTGGAGCGGGCCGGGCGGCGACTGCCATGTGGCCGACCCGATCATGCACAAGCCGATGAACCGGATCAAGGCCGGCAAGGAGAACGGGCAACTGCTCGCCCTGTGGGGGCGCATCCTCGAACACCACCCGACGCTGATCATCGACGCCCGGCTGTGCCGTGCCGACATCGCCTGGGCGTTCAACGGCCACACCGGCAAGTACGCGGCGTCCAACCACCACGTGCTGCGCACCTGGTCCAGCTTCGGCCTGGACTCGGTCCAGCAGCTGCCGTACCACGCGTCGCTCTCCGACGCCCCGCTGTCGTACAAGCTCGACCACCTGGCCACCAGGGCCTACGAGTGGACGCAGACACCGAGGAAGGCACCGGTGCTGTGGCGCGGGGTGAACTGGACCTACCTGGGCTACCTGGTGGTCGCCCTGGTCGCGGTGCGCCGCCGCAGGTACGAGCTGCTGGCGCTCGCGGTGCTGCCGGCCGGCCTCCAGGTCACGGTGCTCGCGGCGAACCCGTCACCGCTGTGGCGCTACATGTGCGCCGCGCTCTTCGTGGGCATGCTCACGGTGCCGGTGCTCGCGCTGGCCGGCCGCCGAACGCTGCCGTGGGAGCGCGCCGCCCGGTCGGCGGCCCCGCCGGACACCACGACCGGGTCGCCCACCGAGGGCAGCCAGGACACGGCGCCGGCGACGGGGCGCCGGACCTGAGACCAGCGGTCAGCTCACGGACTCGATCTGCCGGCGGATCGCGCCGAAGGACGAGCGGCCGCGGCGCAGGTTGCGGGCCCGGGCGAGCGCGGGCCAGAAGGGGGCCCGCAGCAGCGTCTCGGCGTTGACCGCGTTCTTGCGGAGCAGCAGCTCCTCCGGGATGTCCTGCGGGTCCTCGGTGGCGTACTCCGCGATGATCTTGTCGTAGTTGTCGCGGAGCACCGTGTTGGTCGGGTCGGCGCCGAAGATCGCGGTCACGCCGGTCTTCACGGTGTCGACGTCCACCACGGTCAGGTCGGGGCGGTAGCGGCGCAGCACCTGGGCGACCTTGAAGACGTCGCCGGCCCAGTCCTTGGTGTGGCGGTCGCGGGCGGCCTCGTCCACGTTGCGCGGCAGCATGTCGTCGAAGACGATCACGCTGGACCAGCGGGAGTGCTTCTCGACGTTCATGAAGTCGCGCAGCGCGTACTCGAAGATGTGCATGCCGTCGATGAAGGACAGCTCCAGCACGGGGTCGCCGACCAGGGCGAGCGGGTCGCGCCGGCCCAGCGCCCGGAACGGGTTGCGTCCCGGGCGCAGGTGCAGCAGCGGGTCCTTGCGGTTGAAGAACGCGTCACTCGTGGCCCGCACCAGGTGTACGTCGCAACTGATGGACTGGGTGAGCTTGAAGGCCGGGTCGATCGCGACGGACGGTACCCGGGACAGCGCCAGGCTCTTCCCGTCGTTGACGCCGATCTCCAGATAGTTGCGCGGCTTGTAGACCTTGTGCAGCCTGCGCAGGAACTCGTGACGGTGCACTGAACAACCCCTCGATGCGAAAGACGGCGGGAGTGATGGAGCGACGCTAGCGCTTGCTCCGCCGGACCGACATCGTTCAGCGGAAGTTTGTCGAATCCTCAGAGACCTCAGAGGTTTCAGGAGCCCGCAGGGCCGCCGGCCCGCAGTTCTGCGTCGAACCGCAGGCAGTCCTCGTACGAGGGCAGCAGCCCCTGCGCGCGGGCCTCGGCGAGGGTGGGGGCCTGGGCGTCCTTCTCCGACAGCAGCGGCTCGACGTCCGAGGGCCAGGCGATGCCCAGTTCCGGGTCGAGCGGGTTGATGCCGTGCTCGCGCCCGGGGGAGTACCCGGCCGAGCAGAGGTAGACCACCGTGGCGTCGTCGGTGAGGGCCATGAAGGCGTGCCCCAGGCCCTCGGAGAGGTACACCGCGTGGTGCTGGTCGTCGTCCAGCCGCACACCCTCCCACTGGCCGAAGGTGGGCGAGCCGACCCGGATGTCCACGATCACGTCGAGCACCGCGCCGCGCACGCACTTGACGTACTTCGCCTGGCTCGGCGGCACGTCCGCGAAGTGCACCCCGCGCAGGGTGCCGCGGCTGGACACCGAGCAGTTGGCCTGCACCAGGTCCAGCCGGTGGCCCACGGACTCCTCGAAGTCCGCGGCGCGGAACCACTCGTGGAAGCTCCCCCGGCTGTCCGGGAAGATCTTGGGCTCGTGTACGAAGGCGCCGGCGATGTCGAGCTGCCGCATGCGGATCACGTCCTTGGGGGTTGGTGACGGGTGGGGGAGAGGGCGACGGGAAGGGAGGCGGGCGAAGCGGTGGCCGGCCGGCGGCAGGAACACCCGCGAGGAGTACGGGGTCCCGCCGATGTGCGCGGGACCCCGTTCGAGTGGTGCTGCGTGCCGTGCGGCCGTCCCGCCCCGAACCCAGGCCGAAGCCAGGCGCCGGAGCCTGGGCGCCGAACCCAGGCTCCGAACCCAGGCTCCGAACCTAGGCGCCGAAGCGCGCGGCCATCCGCCGGAGCTTCTTGCGGGAGCCGGGGTTGAGCCGCTGCATCACCGGGCCGCCGATCCGCTTCAGCATGCTGCGCTTGGCCGACCGGCGCCGCTGGGCCTGGGCCTCACGGGCGGTCGCCGGGTCCACCGTAGCCAGACCCTCGACCGGGTGCAGCCGGCCGCGGTCGTCGACCCGCACCTGCCCGATCTTCAGCTCGGGTCCGGAGGCGGCGCCGTCCAGCCGGGCCGACAGCTGCCAGGTGCCCGGCCGCAGCCCGGTGAACGGAGTGGCGCCCTCCTTGACGTCGGCCGGCCGCAGGTGCACCCGGCCGCCCACCGGCTCCAGCACGGCCGGCAGCCCCGCGAAGGCCGCGTCCGGACCGGTGCCGCGCAGCACCAGCCAGGCCCGGGCCGTGGCGGTGCCCGTGTGCGAGACCGCGGCCAGCTCCAGTTCCAGCTGGTCGCCGGGCATCCGCAGCACCTCGTGGCCGGCCAGCGCGTCGCCGAGCTTCTTGCCGCGCCGCGCCACGTCCAGCGTCAGGTTGCCGTGCGGGTCGGTGAAGTACGGCACCGTGAGCTGGGCGGGCTCGCCGAGCAGGGCGGGCAGGCACGCGTCGTCCACACCCGGCGCCCGGTCGGCGCCGAGCCGGGCCTTGCGGACCAGGCCGAGGCCGCGCACCGGCACCCACACGTCCCACATGCCGCGGGTGAGCGCGTCGCGGCCCTTGACCGCCTTGGGGTCGAGGTAGCCGGTGCCGTGCAGCACCACCTCGCAGAGCACGCCCTCCGGGCCGCCCGCGACGGCCGGCAGGTCCTCCACCGCGGTCTCGAACTCCGCCGGGCAGGCCCACTCCACCGCGGTCTCCCGGTCGCGGATGCTGACCTCCGCGCGGTAGCCGTCGATCTCGTCGGTGACGTCGATCAGCTCGCCGTCCTCCAGCAGGTCCTGGTGGAAGTCGGGGTGCAGGTAGTAGCGGTCGCCGCGGCGCAGCAGCGACAGCGGCTTCTTGTCGTCGCCCCACACCAGGCGGGCGGTGACGGTGATGGCGATCCGGCCGTCGACCCAGCGGAAGTCCTCCAGCCGGGCGGCGCCCTTGACCGAGGAGGCCCGGCGGGCGACCACGACCAGCTGCTCGCGCCGGTCGCGGCGCAGCAGGGTGGAGCGCAGCCGCATGATGGCGCCGAGCCCGTCGTGCACCCCGTCGTTGACGAAGTCGCCGGCCACGTCGTTGACGGCGTCGATCATCTCGTCGCGGTACTCGGGGGTGTACTTCAGCACCGACGGCTCGCTGAGCCGGCCGAGCATCTCGACCCGGTAGAAGCGGCGCAGCAGGTCGTCCCGGAAGGTGCCGGGCTCGGTGTTGGCGACCACCACGTCGAGCACTTCGCGCAGGTTGCCGTAGTAACCGGACGGCACGATCTTCGCCGAGCCGGCGTTCTTGCCGTCGTCGCGCTTGGAGTAGTGGTAGCAGGTGTAGTCGCCGAGGATGGAGACGACCTTCGCCGGGAAGTAGGTCTCCATCATGTACAGCTGGTCTTCCAGCCGCCGCTTGCCCTCGGGATAGGCGATCTTGTTGTCCCGCAGGAACTGGGTGCGGAACATCTTGTGCGGCGTGAGGCTGTCCACCAGCGGTGCGTCGTGGATCGTGCACTTCTCGCGGTTGACCCGGAAGACGCCGTGCGGGACGCCGCGGAAGTTGCTCGCGACCTTGCCGAAGACGATGTCCGAGCCGTTGCGGTGGCCCATGTCGTACAGCCGGCGCAGCGCGTCGGGCGCCATGTAGTCGTCCTGGTCGACGAAGTGCACGTACTCGCCGCGCGCCTGTTCGACGCCGATGTTGCGCGGCTTGCCCGGCCAGCCGGAGTTCGGGATGTGGATCACCCGCACCTGCGGGTGCTCGGCGGCGAGCCGGTCCAGTCTCGCGGGGGTGTCGTCGGTGGAGCCGTCATTGACGAAAAGGAGTTCCAGTTCGTCCGCCGGCAGCGTCTGTCCCAACAGCGACGCGATGCAGGGCTCTATGTATTTCCCGGGGTTGTAGACCGGAACGATGACGCTGACCTTGACCGACATCCTTGTTTCCGCCTCGCCTTTCGCAGCTCTCGTTCAGGCCGCTGGTATGTCCGTGGAATCCTACGGCGGCCGTGAGGGGTCGCCGAACAGAGCGCGGGCGTGCCTCAGGGGGCACGTGGCGCTCTGCGGTAAGACGATTCAGCGGGCGAAAGGATGTACGTACACCGCGGATTGTGACTGGTGTCACTTCGACGTCGGCGTCTGTTCAGGTGGGACGTCGGCGGGACGGGCGG
>NZ_JBFBIV010000117.1:0-21540 GCF_040702025.1 Streptomyces sp. NPDC088194
AACGTCACCGTCACGGTCTCCCCGACGGCCGTCCCGGGCGCCAGGCCCAGCGCGCCGACCTCGGTCAGCGCGGCGGCCACCGCCTCGGCCTCCGCCGTGGTCAGGCCCGGCAGGGTCAGCGACCGCGCCCCGCCGCCGCCCCATCCGGTGCGGCGGTCGGCCAGGTCGGGGCGCGCCGCGCAGACGAACAGCACGCCGGAGGAGGCGAGTTCGGTGCACAGCGTGGTGACCACCGCCAGCAGCGGATCGCTCGCCCAGTGCAGGTCGTCCAGCACCAGCACGACCGGGCGGCTGCGCGCGAGCACGCCCAGCAGGCCGGTCAGGGCCGCGCAGGTGTCGTCCGTCGACGGGTTCGGCGTGCCGTCCTCGAGCAGCCCGGCCGACAGCACGGCCAGCGCGGCGCCGACCTCGTCGCGTTCCGCGGTGTCCGGATCGGAGGAGGCTGCTCCGGCCGCGGCGCACCGGGCGCCGCCGAACTCCCGTACCGGCTCGGCGTCCTCGGCCCGCGCCGGCCACAGGTCCGGGAACTCGTCGAGGAGTTGGCGTACGGCGTCGGCCAGCGGAGCCAGGCTGCCGCGCTCGCCGTACGGACGGCAGCGCCCCGAGCCGTAGTTGAAGGCGCGGCCGGACCGCTTGCGCCACTCGTGGATCAGCCGGGTCTTGCCCATGCCGGCCTCGCCGAACACCGTCACCAGGTTCGGGCCTCGGCCGTCCCGGGCCGCGACGGTGGCCAACGCCTGCCGCAGCACCGCAAGTTCGCGGGTCCGGCCGACGAAGGGCACGTCGAAGCGGCGGGTGACCTCCGGCTCCTCCTCGACCACGGCGACGAGCCGGTACGCGGTGACCGCGTCCTCCTTGCCCTTCAACCGCAGCGGGCCGACGCGTTCGGTCAGGGCGCTCGCCCCCGCGGCCCGGCGGCTCTCCGGGCCGATCAGCACCTCGCCCTCGGCGGCGTTCTGCTCCAGCCGCGCCGCGACGTTGACCGTCTCCCCCGACACCAGCGCCTGCCGGGACGAGACGTCCGACGCCGTCACCACGGGGCCGGTGTTGATGCCGATCCGGACGCCGATCCTGATGCCGAGCGACGGCCCCAACTCGGTGTCGTTGAGCCGCTGTACGGCGTCCAGCATGGCCAGCCCGGCGGCCAGCGCCCGTGCCGCGTCGTCCTCGTGGGTCACCGGGACGCCGAAGACGGCCATCACGGCGTCGCCGATGAACTTCTCGACCGTCCCGCCGAACTCCTCCAGGCACTCCCGCATCCGCTCGAAGTAGCGCAGCACCACGGTGCGCAGCGTCTCCGGATCGAGCACGCCGGACAGCGCCGTCGATCCGACCAGGTCGCAGAAGACCACGGTCACGACCTTGCGCTCCTCCTGCGGTACTCCCGGGGCCCGCACGGCGGCCGGGGTGCCGCAGGACGGGCAGAAACGCGCCTCGGACGGAAGCTCGGCATCGCACGCAGCGCAGCGCATGGTCGGGTCCCTTCCCGCTGGTCGTGGAGCGGCTCAGAAGAGCGCGCCTCCGGCGATCTCGCTGTGGGCCTGCACCTCGGGGCCCACCTCGTCCAGCCGCGCCTTGATGTCGAGCATCATCGACAGTTCCTCGGTACTCAGCGCGCGCAGCACGTCCCGCTGCTCCTCGGTGAGTTCGGAGACGCCGAAGCCGTGCGACTCCAGCACGTCGAGGGTGTCGCCGGCCGGGTGGCCGCCGTCCCCGCCCCGCCCGGTCCCGCCGCCACTGCCACTGCCGTTGCCATTGCCGTTGCCGTTCCGGTCCTGCGCCGCCCCGTCGCTCATGACGTGTGCGTCCTCTCCCTGGAGTGATCCGGCTCCGCTGCCCGGCCGATGTGCGCGAACAGCTCGACGAGCCCGTCCACGGTGTGCAGCGCGCTCATCACGACCGCGTTCACCAGGGACGGGTCCAACGGCAGCTCGTCGAGCAGGGCGAAGAGCGCCGCCGTGTGCCCGGTGTCCAGCTCGGCGTGGCCGCGTACGGTGCGCAGCGCCGCCTCGGGCACCCCGGCGGCGGCGATCCGGTCCGCCAGCCAGGGCGCGGGCGCGTTGCCCTCCAGTACGGCGATGTAGCCGAGCAGCGCGACGGGATGGTGGTACTCGATCCAGTAGTGCTGCGCGCCGGCCAGCCGGGCGACGACGGGCGGCGGCTGCCGGTCCAGGACCGCCGCGGGGTCCCCGCCCAGCGCGGCGATGTCGGCCAGCAGCCAGTCGTCGTGGCCGCGTTCCTCCTCGATGTGCCCCCGCAGGTACTCCGCGAGCGGCCCGCACACCGGGTCGGCCGGGCCGAACACCCTTTCCGCGGGACCGACTTCGGCGCAGCGCAGCACCGCCCGTTCCATCAGCGGCACCGACGCGCGGATCACGCCGTGCATCGCCGCCAGGTAGCCGCCGTAGCGCGGGCCGAGTCCGGGTGAGCGCCACATGGCCGCGGTGGCGGACCGCACCGCGGGCGCGGTCAGCCGCAGCCGGGCCCGCAGCGCCGTGCTCGCGGACACCGCGGCACCGGCGCTCATCGCTCCGCTCCGGGCAGCGCGACCAGGTCGGCGTAGGGCGCGCAGCCGTGCCGCCGCACCAGCGCGACCGCGCCCGCCTCGGCCTGGCCACGGGCGGCGTACCGGTCCAGCAGCGCGCCCGCCGGGCCGCCGCCGGCCGCGGTCGCGGCGGCCAGCACGGCGGGGTCGTCGCCGAACGCGCGGCAGCCCTCGCAGTAGCCGCGGCGCGCGCCGGCCGCCCCCGCGGCGCCGTACCGGTGCTGGAGGTTGGCCGGGCCGACGGTCCTGATCATCCGCAGCACCGGCGAGCCGAGCACCCGGGTCCGGATCGCCGGCCAGCCGTCCGTGCCGATGTGGCCGAGCGTCAGGTGGGCGGGGGCGGGTCTGCGGTCGACGACGTCCTGGTTGCAGCAGGCGACGACCGTGCTGTCGGCCGCGACCACCGGCCAGGCGGCCATCGAGCAGGGCAGCGCCCGCTCCGGATCGGGCAGCGCGGTGTCGGCGGTGGCCCAGGAGGCCGCGCGCCCCACCCGGCGCAGCGAGTTGACGAGCATCGGGACGCGGTCGCCGAAGGTGCGGCGGATGTCCGCGGTGACGTCGGCGAGGTACGGGTCGTCGGTGCCGGCGCCGACCAGGTGGAAGCTGGTGGCAATGCCGGCGTCCAGCACCCGCCGGACGAGGGCGAACACGGGGGCGCGGCCGGTCTCGCGCTCGTGGAAGGCGTCGAGGCTCACCGAGAAGTGGTCGACGGAGGTGACGGCCCGCCAGATCCGCTCCGGCACGGCCGCGGCCTGCCCGGGGCGGTCCGCGCGGCCGGCGAAGAAGGCACCGGTGAGCAGCGCGGTCCTGGTGCCCGCCGTACGCGCGGACTTGGCGAGCGACGCGACCAACTCGGGCCGCAGCAACGGCTCTCCGCCGGTCATCATCAGCACCGAGGGATGCTGCTCGGGGGTGAAGGTGCCGACGAAGGAACGGAGTTGGCCGGCGTCCGGCTCGCCCGAGGCCATGGTGGCGGAGGTGGAGCAGTGCGCGCAGTGCAGGGGGCAACGGCCGGTGACGGTCAGAAGCAGTCCCGCGCCCGGCAGCGGACGCAGTGTCATCAGTTCGGCGAGTTCCATCACACGCTCCCTCATCGTCCTCCCGAAGTGTCGGCGGGGGCGGTTCGAGGCAAGGTAGGAAACGGTATGGAAACGGTATGTCCGCAGCTCGGAGCCGTGGGCGACCGGGCGGCGGCCACCGGTTGCGAGCGCCGTTTCCGGGCGCGGCTCCCGGGGTACCGATTCCGGATCGGCGCTTCCGGGGCACCGCTCCCGGGCCGCCGATTCCGGATTGGCGCCTCCGGACGACCCTTGCGGGCCCCGCCCCCGGATCGGCGCCTCCGGACCGCCGATTCCGAGCCGCCGCTTCCGGGCCGCCGATCCGGATTGGCGCCTCCGGACGACCCTTGTGGGCCCCCGCCTCCGGATCGGCGCCTCCGGACCACGCTTCCGGGCCCCCACCTCCGGATCACCTCCGCCGGGCCGCCGCCGGGCCGCCGCCCGGGCCTCAGGCGGTGGCGCGGGGCAGCGGTCGCACGTGCAGCGCCTGCCGAAGGGATTGTTCACGCGCGTAGACTTTCGCCAACCGCGGGAGTTCGTACAGCGCCGCGTGCGCGGTGACCTCGCAGTCCGGCGCCGGCAGCGCGCCCGCGTCCATCAGCGACTCCAGCTTGTGCAGGGCGTCGTCCTGGTCGCAGGTCAGCGCCTCGGCGGCCTGGCGGAGCGTGAAGGGCCCCTCGGGCAGCTCCGCCAGCAGGCAGAGCGTGGCCTGGTCCGCCGCGGCGAGCTCCCGCCATCCGCTCGCCAGCCGCGGGCGCACCTCGGCGTCGCCCGCGACCAGTTCGTCCAGGACGGCCCTGCTGTCGGCCAGCCGCTCGGCGTACTCGCACAGCGGCAGGTACCGCCGCACCGCGAGTTTCAGGCCGCTCACCCTGACCGCGAGCGGCAGCATCCCGGTCGCGGCCACGATCCGTTCGGCCGCCTCCGGACACGACCGCAGCCGCTCGTGCCCGACGATCCGGCCCAGCAGTTCGAGGCTCTCGGCCTGGTCGAAGGCGGCCAGCTCCAGCCGGTTCGCCGCCACCAGTCCCGCCAACTGGGCGCGTGCCGTGACCAGTACGGCGCTGGCACCGGTGTCGGGGACGAGCGGCCGCACGGACGCCTCGCCGGCCGCGTCGTCCAGCACCAGCAGGACCCGGCGAGGTGCCAGCCAGGCCCGCCACGCGGCGGCGACCTCGTCGGCGTCGCTCTCGTCCCGCAGTTCGGGCAGGTCGGCCATCCGGGCCAGTTCGCTCACCAGCGAGGCGGCCGGGCGCGGATGGCCGGTCGCGTCGCGCATCCGCAGCAGCACCCGGCCGTCGGGGAACTCCGCCGCCAGACCGTGCGCGGTGTGCACCGCGAGCGCGGTCTTGCCGGTGCCGACCGGACCGGTGAGGACGGTGAGACGCCGCTCACCGTCCAACAGGCCGCGCAGCGACCGCAGATGCCGGTCGCGGCCGGTGAAGTCCGCCAGGTCCTGCGGGAGGAGGGTGCCCAGCGCGCCGCCCGCGCGGCGCGGCGCGGTCCGCGGGCCGGAGGCGGCGAAGGGGCCGCCGGGCTCGTGCGGGCCGCCGCCGAGGATCGACCGGTAGAGCGTCTCCAGCGCGGCGCTGGGCTGAAGTCCGTACTCGACGGCGAGCAGTTGGCGCAGTCCGGCGTACGCGGCGAGCGCCTCCGTCTGCCGGCCCTGGTCGAACAGCGCGGTCATCTGCACCGCGCGGAGCCGTTCGCGCTCGGGGTGGCGTTCGACCAGGTCCCCCACGGTCTCGGCGACTTCGGTGGCGCGGCCGAGCCGCAGCTCGACCTCGGCCCAGTCCTCGTAGACCTGGAGGTGGCGGCTGTCCAGGCGTTCCGCCTCGGATCTGACGGCGGGCGAGAAGCGCAGCTCGCGCAGCGGGAGTTCCTGCCACAGGCCGAGCGCCTCGCGCAGCATCCGGGACGCCGGTCCCAACGCGCCCTGCGCGGTGGCCTCGCGGGCGGACCTGGCCAGCCGCTGGAAGCGCAGGGCGTCCAACTCGTCGTCGCGCACCCGTAACAGATAGCCGCCCGCGTGATGGGCGAGCCGCTCGCCGGCCCCGACCCGGTCCAGCAGCTTGCGCAGCGCGGAGATGTACACCTGGATGTTCTTGCGCGCGGTGCGCGGCGGCCTGCCGTCCCACAGGGTGTCGGTCAACAGGTCCAGCGACACCGGGGTGTTGGGGCGGCACAGCAGCATCGCCAGCAGCAACCGCTGCTTGAGCGGACCGAGCGGGAGCGGGCCGCCGGCCGTGCCGACGGACAGTGGGCCGAGGACGGTGAGCCGCAGGCTGTCGTGCGCCGTTCGCGCTGGTTCGGCCATTTCTGGTTTCACCTTTCCCACCGGCTGATCCGGACAGCGGATCGTGAGCTGAGATGAATGACGTCAGCCGAATGACTTATATCAGACGATGTCGCCCAGGTGAACAGGGCAACGTCCCCTTCGTTCGCGGCTGTTGCCGCCAACCCCCGCCGAACTGCGGCGATACCGACCGCATACCGCCGATAGACCGGTTCCGAATTCGCCGGTCCTACCTTCTGAGACGTTCCCAGCAACGCTTCACATCCGCCGAGACGAGGAGACGATCATGGCTGACGCCGTCGACCCGACCAACGAGGACAACGCCGCCGAGACCGAGACCGACAACGAGGTCGAGGCGCACTCCGAGGCCCCGCTGGACCTCCAGGAGATGGGTGTGAACTCGCCGGTGGTGGCCCCCGGCAGCACGGTCAGCCTGGCTGCCTGCGCCTGACCGGACGATGTGGGTGGCGCGCCCTCGCGGCGCGCCACCCACACACGCGTTGTGCCGGTGCGGCCCGCCCGGGCCGTCCGGAGGCCCGGAACCGACAGGAGTTGACCATGGCCGATGCCGCAGAGCCCAGTTCCGCGGTGCCCAGTTCCGCAGCGCCCGACGACGGGCAGGGCGCGCCCGAACCAGCCGCCGACGGCGGCGAGTTCGAGGTGGAGGCGCACCTCGCGGGACCGCTCGACCTCCAGGGGATGGACGTCAAGACGTCCGTGACCGCCCCGGTCCCCACCTCGCTCAGCGCGACCAGCGTCATCGTCTGCTGCTGACGCTGACGCCCGCCTGACGCCCGTCCGGCGTCGCCCCGCCGGCGCGGAGCCGGCCCGCCACCCCGTCGATCCGCCCCGTCGATCCGTCGATCCGTACCGGAGAGGCCCATGATCCCGTTCCCGTTCGTCGTCGCGGACCGAGACTTCTACGCACCGCTGGAGACCACCCGCGACCGCGGGGAGATCTACCGTCCCGAGCGGGTACCGGACGGCTGGACCGAGACCGAGTCCGGCATCTGGACGATGTGGCACCGGGGAAGGCAGTTGCGCGGTGTCGAGGACGGCTGGAAGGTGCACGTGTCCGCGCGACCCGGCCGCCAGCAGCACGTCCTCGACACCGTCGCCGCCGTCTGCTTCGCGCAGGACATCGCCTTCAAGCACCTGGCCGGCCAACTCTTCTACTGGTGGACGCACCAGAAGCAGGCCGCCCGCCAGCAGAGCGGCAAGTTCATCGCCGCGTATCCCACCAGCGTCCCCGCCGCCCGCGCCCTCATGGAGCGGCTGCGCACCGAACTCGCCGACGAGGAAGGCCCGTTCATCCTCACCGACCGGCGCTACCGGGACTCGCGCACCGTCCACTACCGCTACGGCGCCTTCCTGCCGCGCGAGCGGGTCAACGCCGACGGCACGCACACCCTGCTGGTCCGCGGCGGCGACGGCGAACTCCGGGAGGACCGCCGCGGCGTGTCCTTCCACCTCCCGCCCGACATCACCGACCCCTTCGCCGAGCGCCGCCCCGCCGGCGCGAAGCCGGCCGGCAAGACGGGGCCAGCACGCAAGACGGGGCCAGCACGCAAGACGGGGTCGGCCCGCAAGGCGGGTTCGGTGAGCTTCCACGGGTACGTCTTCGAGGAGGCCCTGCAGTTCACCAACTCCGGCGGCGCCTACCGCGGCCTGGAACAGGCCACCGGCCGCCAGGTGTTCATCAAGGAGGCCCGCGCGCACACCGGCATCGCCCACGGCGACACCACCGCGCCCGACCAACTGCGCGCCGAGTGGGAGACGTTGACCGCGCTGCACGAGACGGCGCCCGGCCTGGCCCCGCAACCGCTGGCCTACTTCCGCGAGTGGGAACACGACTTCCTCGTCACCGAGTTCATCGAGGGCGAGACGCTCCAGCGCTGGATGGTCTCCCACCACGCCATGCTCGGCGTCGGCCGCGAACCCCACGAGTACGGCGACTACTACGCCCGCTGCGAGAAGGTGCTCGCGCGGATCGAGAGCGCGCTGGAGCAACTGCACGCGGCCGGCTACCTCTTCGTCGACGTCAGCCCCGGCAACGTGATGGTCGACGACGACGACGGCGTCCGGCTGGTCGACTTCGAGGCCGCCCAGCGCGCGGACGCCGACGAGATCCTGGTGATGGGCACCCCCGGCTACGCGGTCCCCGCCGACCTCGTCGGCGACGACCGGCTGATCCACGACGAGTACGGGCTGGCCGGCCTCGCCCTGCTGCTCGTCGGGCCCTACCACCAGGTGGCGCAGCGCAACCCCGACACCCTCGCCCACCTGCGCGCCGACCTGCTGGAGCGGGCGCCGGTGCCGGAACCGCTGTGGCGCAAGGCCGTCAGGTTCCACCAGCCGCGCGCCGCGGTGGCGGGCGTCACGCCCCTCCCGTCGCCCGAGGAGGTGGCCGCCGACCCGCTGCGGCACCTCGCCGAGCTGCGGGACCGTACCGCGGACGCGCTGATCGCCATGGCCGACCCGACCCACCCCGACCGGGTGTTCCCCACCATCGCCGACGGCTACCACAGCAACACCCAGTGCCTCGCCTACGGTTCCGCGGGCGTCCTGCACGCCCTGACCCGGGCCGGCCGCGCACTGCCGCAAGGGGCGCTGGAGCGGCTGCGCGACGACGCGTTCGGCGGCGTCGAGCGCCTGGCCCCGGGGCTGTTCGCCGGCGCCGCGGGCATCGCCTGGGTGCTCGCCGACCACGGCATGCTGGACGAGGCGCGGGACCTGCTCGCCGTCGCGGACCAGCACCCGATCATCACCTCGGGGTCGTCGGCGACGCTCTTCGGCGGCACCTCCGGCGTCGCCCTCGCCCACCTGGCGATGTACGGCCGCACCCGCGACGCGTCGCACGTCGAGCGGGCCATGGAGCTGGCGGCGGCGCTGCCGTCCGACGCCGACCTCACCGAGCGCCTCGGCCCCGACGACCCCACCGGCGTCATGCACGGCCGGACCGGCATCGCCCTGATGCTCCAGCAGCTCGCCGCCGTCACCGGGTCGGCCGACGGGCTGAGCCGCGGCGTGCGGCTGCTGCACGCCGAACTCGACCGCGCCACCGACCCCGAGGCGCCCGGCCTGGCCTTCCCGGTCTCCGCCACCGACCAGCGCAGCCTGCCGTACCTCTACTGCGGCTCCGCGTCGGTCGCGCACACCGCCGTCCGCTACGCGCGGGTGGTGGACGACGAGCGGCTCGCGCGGGCGCTGCCGCTGCTGCTGGTCCCGATGCGCACCACGTACACCGTGATGCCCGGCCTGTACCAGGGGCTGTCCGGCCTCGGTTTCGGCCTCGCCGAGTACGCGGAGGCGACGGGCGACGAAGCGGCCAGGGCCGACGCGATCCGCGGCGCGCGCGGGCTGTTCAAGTTCGCCGTGCCGCACGAGACCGGCGTCCGCTTCCTCGGCGACCAGCTCATGCGGTTCAGCGCCGACCTGTGGAGCGGCTCGGCGGGCGTGCTGCTCTTCCTGACCCAGCTCCTGGACCCCGCGCCCGATCCGCTGTTCACCGTGGACGCGCTGGCCGGCGCGTACGCCCGTCCCGTCGTGACCCGGTGAGGTGCACCGATGAGCCGTGAGACAGCCGCCGGGCCGGCGGGCGAGGCAACGGACGGCGTGGACGCCGCCGGTACGGACACAGGCGGCACGGAGACGGGCAGCGCGACGACGAACGGCACGAAGGCGGGCGGCGCGGGTTGGGCCGTCGACCGCGACGTCAACCTCTACTGGTGCGGCCAGACCGCCTCCGCGTTCGGCTCGGTCTTCACCGCGATCGCGCTGCCGGTCGTGGCCGTGGTGCACCTCAACGCGTCCGCGGGGGCCATCGGCCTGATCAGCGCCGCCGCCACCGCCCCGATCCTGCTCTTCGGCTTCCCCGCGGGCGCGCTCGCCGACCGCCTCGTCCACCCGCGCCGCGCGCTGATCCTGCTCGACCTGATCTGCGCGGTGGCCGTCGGCGTGGTCGCCCTGGGGCTGGCCGCCGGCGCCGTCTCGCTGCTCTGGCTGGGCGTGCTCTGCGCCGTCATGGGCGGCGCGTCCACCCTCTCCACGGCCGTGTACTTCCTGCACCTGCGCCAGCTCGTCGGCCCCGACGGCATCGGCGGCGCCCGCGCCAGACTCCAGGCCGGACAGTACGGCGCCGCGCTCGTCGGCCGCCTGCTGGCCGGACCCGCAATCGCGGTGCTCGGCGCGGCCGCCGCCCTGTCGGTCGACGTGGCGAGCTACGCGCTCAGCGCCGCCGCCCTGCTGACCATGCGCGCCCCCGATCTCGTGCCGCGCGGCCCCGCGCCCTCCGTGCTGACCATGCTGCGCGGCGCCATGGCCGGCATGCGGGTCTTCACCGGGGACGCCTTCCACCGCGCGCTGGGCGTGTTCATCATCGTGCCGGCCGCGACGCTGGCCGGCGTCACCACCCTCACCGGACCGTTCCTGCTACGGGTGATCCACCTGCCGACCGCCGCCTACGGCTCCCTCTTCGCGCTCTCGGGGCTGATGGGCCTGGCCGGCTCCGCCGTCGCCGGACGGGTGCTGACGCCGGGCCGCAACGCCCGCCGGGTGATGCTGGGCGCCTTCACCGCCGGCATGGTCTGCAGCCTGCTGCTGCCGCTGGCCGCCGGGCCGCTTCCGCTGGCCGCGTTCTGCGCGGCGATGGGCATCGGACTGCCGATCTTCTTCGGCGCGATCGCCAACGTGGCCGTCAGCTCCGTACTGGTCTCCGACATGTCGGAGGAGACGCTCGGCCGGGCGATGGCCGCGCTCCAGGTGTGCCTGGCGGCGGCCGGCCTGGTCGGCGCGCTGGGGTGCGGTGTGCTCGGCGACTGGATCGGGGTGCGCGGGGCGCTGTGGACCATGGGGCTGATCGCCCTGGCCGGCATCGCGCTGAGCCTGCCGTCCGCGCTGCGCGCCGCGCGGCGCACCGAGAGCACGCCGGAGCCGGCGCCCGCGCCGGTCTGAGCGGGCCGCCGCGGGCAGGTGGACGGACAGCGACTCCCTTGTCACGTAAGGCAGTCGGCGGCGGCGCCGGGAGCGGATGCACCGCCGCCGACGGGCCGGCACACGCCTGCCGGCCATTCCGGGATCGTGGGCGCACCAGCTAGGATGAACCCGGGTGCGGGGGCACCCCAGCCTGGCCGGCACGACGTGGGGGAGGCGGATGATGGGCGAGAACGCTCCCACCGCGGCCGATTCCAGGGGCAGTTCGGCGACGGGTTCCACGAGCGGTTCCGCCGCCGCGTCCGCTGACTCCGGCTCCGGCTCGGGCTCTGGGTCCGGCTCCACGCTCGCCGGCAAGATCGACGCGCTCTTCCAGGTCATCCGGCGCCCCACCCGCGAGCCGTACAGCCACGAGGAAGTCGCCCGCGCCTGCCGTGAGGCCACCGGGGAGAGCTTCTCCGCGACGTACCTGTGGCAGTTGCGCACCGGGCGCCGTGACAATCCCACCAAGCGCCATCTGGAAGCCCTGGCACAGTTCTTCGACGTCCCCGTCGGATACTTCTTCGACGACGACCAGGGCGCCGCCATCACCAAGGAGCTGGAGCTGCTCGGCGCGCTGCGCGACGCCGGCGTGCGCAGCATGGCGCTGCGCGCGGTCAACCTCTCCCCCGAAGACGCGGCCACGATCAGCGACATGATCGACGTGCTCGCCCGCAGGGAGCGCGGTTCACCGAGTCGCGAACTCTGAGCGTGCTCGAACTCCTCCGTGAGATCTCGCGGTTCCGGCCGGCGGACAAAGGGACAGCGTGTGAGACGTACCAGAAGTGACGGAAGTCGGGCCATGTGGCAGCGCTGCCAGCGGACGGTGGACGCGCTCGAACTGCCCACCCCGTTCGACGCGACCGTCTTCGTCGGGATGCTCGCCGGCACCCGCGGCCGTCCGATCGAGCTGGTGCCGGTCTCCTCCGCGCGGGACACCCCGTGCGGCCTGCTGGTCACCACCGACCGCGCCGACTGCATCGTGTACGCGGCCGACACCACCGCCCTGCACCAGCAGCACATCCTGCTGCACGAGGCGGCCCACCTGATCTGCGGCCACCACGAGACCGCGGCCGCCGCGTCGGCCGCCGCCCAGGTCCTGCTGCCGCACTTATCGGCGTCCCTGGTCCAGCGGGTGCTCGGCCGCACCGTGTACACCGAACCGCAGGAACAGGAGGCCGAGTTGGTCGCCTCCCTGATCCTGACCCGCACCGCCCAGGCGGCCGGCAGCACCCGTCCGGCGCCGCCGCCCCACCCCCAACGGGCCCGGCTGGACCGGCTGTTCGGCACACCGGAGGCCCCGGCGCCGGGCCGCGCCGATGGCTGACCTCCTGTCGTTCCTCGGGGCCGCGTTCTTCCTGGTCTTCGGCGCCCACCGGCTGGCGATCACCCGCGGCGCGCGGGCGGACTCCGCGCAGCGCCACGTCTCCGGCTTCGCACTGTGCATGGGCCTGGCGCTGGTCTTCAACGCCCCTTCCGTCACCGACCGGTTGGCGCGCGATCCGACCCTCGACACGCTGGTCGGGCTGATCACCCACGACCTGAAACTGGCCGCCTTCGCCTTCCTCGTGCTGGTGGCCTACTCCCTCAGGTCCCCGACAGCCGGACGGCGTGCGGTGCGCCGCCAGGTCTGGACCGCCGGCGCGACCCTGGCGGCGTCCGTGGCCCTCTTCCTCGCGGCCTGCCCCGCCACCACGAGCGAGCAGCTGTCGGTCTCCCCCGGCCACCGGTGGGCCCTGGCGTCGTACAGCGCGCTCTTCGCCGCCTACGGCGCCTGGTGCCTGCTGGTCCTGGCGAGGGAACTGGCCGACCACGTCGAGCGCACCGCCCCGGGGCTGCTGCGGACGGGGCTGCGGCTGATGATGCTCGCCGCCGCGTTCGGTGCCGCCTGGACCGCGTGGACGCTGGACGACGTGATCTCCGATCTGAGCGTCGGCCACCAGGACATCGGCGAGGACATGGTGTCCTCCGCCCTGGGCGCGATCACCGCGCTGCTCGCCACCGGCGGCGCCACCGCCACGCTGTGGGGCGACGCCCTCGGTGCCCCCGTGCGGTGGCTGCGCGCCTACCACCGCTACCGGGCGCTGGAACCGCTGTGGTCGGCCCTGCACCGCGAACTGCCGCAGATCGCCCTCGACCCGTCGGTGACCGACCGCCGTCCTGGCCTGCCACGTGCCGAGTTCGCCCTCTACCGGCGGGTGATCGAGATCCACGACGGCCATCTGGCGCTGCGCCCGTACTTCGACTCCGACGTCGCCCGGTGGACGGCCGAGGCCGAAGCCGGGGACCGCGACCGCGACCGGCACGCGGTGCTCGAAGCGGCCACCATCGCGGCGGCGCTGGAGAACAAGCGGGCCGGACGGCGGTGCGACGCGGCCGGCGCCCCGCGGCAGGCGCCCGCGGCACCCGCGCCGCCCCCGGTGCCGGGGACGGTGGCGGCGGAGACCGCCTGGCTGCTGGAGGTGACCGCCGCCTTCACCGGCTCGCCCGCCGTCGCCGACGTCCGCCGCCGCGTCCGCCACGCGGTGGACGTCAGCCGCCGGGACACCGGCCGCGGCCCCGGCGGCTCCGGCGCGCCCGGCGGACCCGGCGTCCCCCGCTCCGACGCGGACGGCGCCGGCCCGCGGACCGGCTGAACCGGCTCCCGTCGGCGGCAGCGGGTGAGCTGGCTGCCGCAGCGGGTGAGCTGGCTGCGGCAGCGGGTGAGCTCGCTGCCGCAGCGGGCGAGCGGGCTGCGGCAGCGGGCGAGCGGCCTGCGGTCAGCCCACCTGGCTGCCCTTGCCCAGCGCGATCACTCCCGCGTCGGAGACGGTGTACAGCTCTCGGTCACGCTCGGGGTTGACGCCGATGGTGGCGCCGGGCGGGACGTCCACGTTCTTGTCGAGCACGGCGCCGCGGACGATGGCGCCGCGGCCGACCCGCACGTTGTGGTGCAGCACCGAGCCCTGGACGACGGCGCCGGAGTCCACGATGACGCCCGGTGACAGCACGGAGCGGGTGACCTGCCCGCGGACCACGCAGCCCGGGCTGATCACGGACTCCCCCACGATGCCGCCGGCGCCGATCTTCGCGGGCGGCAGCGACCCGGGGTTGGTGTGGATCGGCCAGTCGCGGTTGTACAGGCTGAAGGCGGGCCGGTCGGAGATGAGGTCCATGTGCGCCTCGTAGTACGCGTCCAGGGTGCCGACGTCCCGCCAGTAGCCGTGGTCGCGGACGGTCTCGCCGGGGACGTGGTTGGTGTTGAAGTCGTAGACCTGCGCGGCGCCTTGGGAGGTGAGCCGGGGCAGGATGCTGCCGCCCATGTCGTGCACGGACTGCGGGTCCTCCGCGTCCTCGCGCAGCGCCTCCAGCAGCGCCTTGGTGGTGAAGACGTAGTTGCCCATCGAGGCGAAGACATGACCGGGGTCGCCGGGCAGGCCGGGCGGGTCGGCCGGCTTCTCCAGGAAGCGCTCCACCTGCACCCCGTCGGCGCCGGGGGTGATCACACCGAACCCGGACGCCTCGGCCCTGGGCACCTTGATCCCGGCGACGGTGACGCCCGCGCCGTGCTCGGCGTGCTGGTCCAGCATCTGCCGCGGGTCCATCCGGTAGACGTGGTCGGCGCCGAACACCGCGACGTAGTCGGGCTGTTCGTCATGGATGAGGTTGAGCGACTGGAGGATCGCGTCGGCGCTGCCGAGGTACCAGCGCGGGCCGAGCCGCTGCTGGGCGGGCACCGGCGTCACGTAGTTGCCCAGCAGGCTGGACATCCGCCAGGTGGTCGTGACGTGGCGGTCCAGGCTGTGCGACTTGTACTGGGTCAGCACGCAGATCCGCAGGATGCCGCCGTTGACCAGGTTGGACAGCACGAAGTCGACCAGGCGGTACGTCCCGCCGAACGTCACAGCCGGTTTCGCCCGGTCGGCGGTGAGCGGCATCAGCCGCTTCCCCGCGCCGCCGGCCAGCACTATGCCAAGGACCGAAGGTCCACCACCGCGCATCGGCGCCCCCTTTGTTCGTCGTGATGAGTCGATTCCGTACGCCGTGTCCCCGTACGCCGTGTCCGCGTACGTCCGCGTACGCCTGCTCTCCGTACGAGCGTTCGCCGTACGACCGTTCGCCCGTACGCCGTGCCTCCGTACGACCGCTCCTCGCGCGCCGCGTCCTCGTCCGCTGCGTCGCGGCACGCGTTACGGCGCCGCGCCGGCCTTGACCACCGCCTCGTACAGGTCGGCGGTGCGGCGGGCGACGGTGTCCCAGCCGAACTCGCGGACCGCGCGCTGCCGTCCCGCCTCGCCCATCCGGGCCGCGGCCGCGGGGTCGCCGAGCACCCGGTCCAGGGCCCGGGCCAGCCCGGCCTCGAACTCCTCGGCGTGGCCTTCCCGGTAGGGCACCAGCAGTCCGGTCTCGCCGTCGTCGACGACCTCGGGGATGCCGCCGACCGCGGAGGCGACCACCGCGGTGCCGCACGCCATCGCCTCCAGGTTGACGATGCCCAGCGGCTCGTACACCGAGGGGCAGACGAACACCGCGGCATGGGTGAGCAGTTGCACCACGGCGGGGCGCGGCAGCATCGCCGGTATCCAGTGCACGCCGTCGCGCACCGAGCTGAGTTCGTCGAACAGCGACCTGAACTCCCGGTCCAGGGCGGGGGTGTCGGGGGCGCCCGCGCACAGCACGAGCTGCGCGGCGGGGTCGATCGCGCGGGCGGCGCGCAGCAGGTGCGGCACGCCCTTCTGCCGGGTGATCCGGCCGACGAACAGCACGTAGGGGCGGTCGGGGTCGATGCCGACCCGGGTGAGGGCGTCGGTGCGCGGGTCGGCCCGGTAGGTGGTGGTGTCGATACCGTTGCGCACCACGTGCACCCGGTCGGGGTCGAGCGCCGGGTAGCAGGCGAGGATGTCGCCGCGCATGCCGTCGGAGACGGCCACCACGGCGTCGGCTGACTCCATCGCGGTGCGCTCGGCCCAGCTCGACAGGGCGTAGCCGCCGCCGAGTTGCTCGGCCTTCCAGGGGCGCAGCGGCTCCAGCGAGTGCGCGGTCAGCACGTGCGGGATGCCGTACAGGAGCTTGCCGAGGTGGCCGGCGAGGTTGGCGTACCAGGTGTGGGAGTGCACCAGGTCGCGGCCCTGGAGGGCGGCGGACATCTGCAGGTCGACGGCGAAGGTGCGCAGCGCGTCGTTGGCGCCGTCGAGGGTGGTGGGCGCGCGGTGGCGGACCACTCCGGCGGCGCTTCCCTCGCCCCAGCAGTGCACTTCGAGGTCGAGCAGGGCGCGCAGTTCGCGGGCCAGGAACTCGACGTGGACGCCCGCGCCGCCGTAGACGTCCGGGGGATACTCCCGGGTCAGCAGTGCGACCTTCATGGGGACCTCCGACCGTTGGCAACCGTGCTCCTTGCCTTCCCCGGTAACGGGCGGAGCTATCCCGGTGGACGGGTCGGGTTCCGGGGGCGCCCGCGCAGTTCGGCGAAGGACCGCGGGAGCGCCCGCACGTGAACCGGCGCACGGACGCGGTGCGGGTGCGTTTCGGTTGACCCGTATTCGGCCACAGTCGGCCCGTTGTCACCTCTTGCCCCTGGTTGCCACCCGTTTGCCACCCATGACCGCCCGCAATCACCGTAACGGCCGTTTACTGACGAATGGGGCGCCGGCGTATTCGTGGGTCCACTGGGACGTGCCCACAGGCAAGCACAACCCCGGTGCGCCCGCGGCAATACGGCAGATCCCGCCCCGGCGGACCGGCTGCGGAATGACGCTTTATGGACGGCTGCCACCCCCCGGTTCCGGGCACACGTATGGGAGAGACGACACGTGATGACCACCCCCCACTCCCTCGCACCTCTGCCACTGCGCGCCGGAGAGCGGTTGGCACTGGCATTGGCGAGGGAAGAGATGATGCAGGACTACCACCGGTGGGAGACCGACCCGGCGACGGTCGTCGGCTTCGGTGCCCGCTGGCCGGTGTCCTGGGAGGTGTTCCAGGCCCGATTCCTGAGCAGTCACACCTCGAGGCACTACCAGCTGTTCGAGGTGGTCACCACCGAGGGCGCGGTGCCGGTCGGCACCACCGCGCTCAGTGTCGACCAGGCGGTCAACACCGCCGAACTCACCCTCGTGATCGCCCCGGAGCACCGCGGCCGGGGCTACGCGACCGAAGCCACCGCACTCACTCTCGACTGGGCGTTCTCCATCGCGTCGCTGAGCGCGGTGTGGTTGGAGGTGCTGGCCCCGCACACCACCGCGGTCAACGCCTACCTGAAGGCCGGCTTCCACACCGCCGGACGGCTGCGCAGCGCTGCGCTGTGGCGCGGCCGGCGGGTGGACAAGCTGCTCCTGGACTGTGTGCCCGACGACCTGGCAGAAAAGAGGTGATCCGAGATGTCCTGCCCCGACGTGAACTGCCGCAAGGGCGGCTGCACCACCGACCCCGGCCAAGGCCGGCCCGCCCCTGAGCGCGGTCCCAAGGCATGACCCCGCTCATCACCTGCCGTACCCCCGCTCGCCGGGGGTACGGCCCGTTTCACGGCCCCCGCGGCCCCCGCGGCCACCGGAGCCGCCGCCACGGCATCCGCGACCGCCTCGGCCGCCCCTCCACGCGCCCGCCCGCGCGGTCCGCCCGCACCCTCTGACGTGCGACGACCCGGGGCGGACACGGCCGGCCCTGCCAAGTACCGTATCCGGGACGTGTGGTGCCCAGCCGCGGAGGGGAACGTACCGATGGCCCAGTTCGACCTGCCGATGGAACAGCTCAGGACGTATCGCAGCGACGCGGTCGAGCCGCCGGACTTCGACCGGTTCTGGGCGGACACGCTGGCGCAGGCCCGCACCCATGACCTCGACGCGCGCTTCGAGCCGGTCGCGACCGCGCTGCGGACCGTCGAGACCTACGACGTGGAGTTCTCCGGCTTCGGCGGCCACCGGATCAAGGGCTGGTTCACCGTGCCGGCCGGGACGAGCGAACCGCTGCCGCTGGTCGTGGAGTTCATCGGATACGGCGGCGGGCGCGGCCTGCCGCACGAGCGTCTGACGTGGGCGTCGGCGGGATACGCGCACTTCCTGATGGACACCCGCGGGCAGGGCGGCAGTTGGTCCACGGGCGACACCCCGGACCCGGTGGGCTCGGGATCGGCCACGCCCGGCTTCCTCACCCGGGGCATCACCGACCGCGACGACTTCTACTACCGGCGGGTGATCACCGACGGCGTACGCGCGGTGGAGGCGGCCCGCACCCACCCGCTGGCCGACGCCTCCCGCACGGTGGTGACGGGGGTCAGCCAGGGCGGCGCGATCACGATCGCGGTCGCCGGCCTCGTGCCCGACCTCGTCGCGGCCGCGCCCGACGTGCCGTTCCTGTGCGACCTGCCGCGCGCGGCGCGGATCACCGACGCGCCGCCGTACCGCGAGATCGCCGTCTACCTGTCCACCCACCGCCCGGAGCGCGAGCGGGTGTTCGCCACCCTCGCCTACTTCGACAACGTGCACTTCGCCGCCCGCGGCCGGGCGCCCGCGCTGTTCTCGACCGCGCTGCAGGACATGACCTGCCCGCCCTCCACGGTGTTCGCGGCGTTCAACGCCTACGGGCACCACGACAAGACCATCGAGGTCTACGACTTCAACGGCCATGAGGGCGGCGGTGCCCACCAGGAGGCCCTCCGCCTGGAGTGGCTGCCGAAGTACCTGTGAACGGCGCGGCCGGACCGCACCCGCGGCCCGGCCGGCCTCGTCGGGTGAACCGCCCCGGAAAAAGGAGGAATACGGCGGCGGTCGGCGGGCAGGCGCGCGGTTGACCGTCCTTGGAGTGCGAGGCGATGACGTGACCGCGAACACGCAGCAGTCGAGCAGCACGAACGGGACCGCGACCTGCGTCCGGCAGGCCGGCGAGCCGCAGCGGCAGGCGCCCGGCGGCCTCCCGTGGATCGAGCACGCGACCCGGGTCGCGCCGGAGGACGCACGGGTGCTGTCGAAGCTCTTCTTCGACCGCCTCCAGGAGTTGGAGGAGGGCACCCCCGCCTACAGCTACGCGCGCAACACCCTGATCGAGATGAACCTCGCGCTGGTGTACTTCGTGGCCGGCCGCTACCGCAACCGCCCGGCCACCGACCGCGAGGAGATCATCCAGGTCGGCACGATCGGGCTGATCAAGGCGATCGACCGGTTCGACCTGTCCCGCGAGACGGAGTTCACCACCTTCGCGATCCCGTACATCGTCGGCGAGATGAAGCGGTTCTTCCGCGACACCTCGTGGGCGGTGCACGTGCCGCGCCGGCTCCAGGAGTTGAGGGTCGAGCTGAGCAAGGCGAAGGACCACCTGTCGCTGCTGCTCGACCGCGACCCGACCGTGGCCGAGCTGGCCGGCTACCTCGACATCGGCGAGTCCGAGGTGCTGGACGGCCTGGTCGCCGCCAACGGCTACACCGCCGGGTCGCTCGACGTGCCGTGGTCGGACACCGACGCCGGCCCCGACGGCGAGGGCCGCACCCTGGCCGACACCATCGGCGAGTGCGACCCGTCGATGGAGCTCGTGGAGGACCTCGGCAGCCTGGCCCCGCTGATCGCCCGGCTCTCCGACCGCGACCGCACCCTCCTGCGGATGCGCTTCGTCGAGGAGATGACCCAGTCCCAGATCGGCGAGGTGCTGGGGTACTCGCAGATGCACGTCTCCCGGCTGCTCAGCCGCATCGTGGCGAAGCTGCGCGCGGGACTGCTCGTCCAGCAGTGAGCACCGCCCCGCGCACCATCCCCCGAACCGACCGCGACAGGCCGCGTGGCCCCCTCCACGCGGCACGGCGGCCGCGACCCGGCACTTCCCCCCGTCCGGGCCGCGGCCGCCGTATCCGCGCGGTACGCCGTCACACGTCCGCCGGATCTGGACACCCGCCGGATCTGGGCGCCCGCCCTACGGCGTGCTGATGTCGGCGCTGTCCACCGCGATGTTGGTCCCGCTGGACGCCGGGTTGCGGCCACCGGTGTTGGTGATCGTCAACGTGTGCGCGCCGGAGGCGAGTTGCGGGCTGGTCCACACCACACCCGACGCGTCGCGGCTCGGCGCGTAGTCGTCGACGCTCGCCGGGGTGCCGCCGTCCACCGCCAGGGACATCTGGCCCTGGTCCACATCGCGCACCGCGTGCAGCGCGACCTTGCTGCCGGTGAAGTACAGCGTCGCCGAAGCGCCCGCGGTGTAGGTCCAGTTGGCGGTGGAGTCGTACATGTCGGCGACGCCGTTGGTGACACCCCAGTTCGGCCCGTACCCGAAGCGGTCGACGTCGCCGGCCGCCGTGTCGTTGCCGTCCACGGTCACGGTGCCGGTGACCGGCCCGGTGGAGCCGTTGCCCGGGGTGAGGGTGACGGTGTAGGCGTCGGTGCCGGCGAGCAGCGTGACCGGCACGTGCAGCGTGCCGCCGTCCGGGGTGACGTCGCCGTCGAAGACCGTGGCGGGCGCGCTCAGCGCGGTCTGGTCCGGGATGCGCCGCACCGTCACGTGCACGGCGCCGTTGTCGACCAGGTACGGCGTCGCGGACAGGTTCGTGAAGTCCACGGTGGTGCTGCCGCCCTGACCGGAGTTGTTGCCGATCAGCGCGAACGCCCGCTGCGCGCCCGCGTCCGCGCTCGCCGCGACCGCGACGCCGCCGCTGCCGGTGGTACTCAGCAGCTTCCCGCTGAGCTGGGCGTACGCCTGGTAGACCCACCACTGTCCGGTGGGCTGCCCGCCGGACAGCACCGAGTCGAGGGTGCCGGCACCGCAGCAGTCGGTCCAGATCGCGTGGGCTGCCGCGCTGACCCCGGAGGCGGCGAGCCGGTCGAGGAACCACGCGGTGTAGCCGGAGTTCTGCTGCTGCGAGAACAGGTACTCGTTGATGGTCAGCGGCAGCCCGCTGACGCCGTGCGCGGCCAGCAGCGCGCGGGCGTCGGCCGCGTCCGCGGCGGGGTCGTCGCCGAAGTGCCAGTTCACCACGTCGGGAAGGGTGCCGTCCGCCTTGGTACGGCCGAGGAAGTCGTCCAGCCAGCCGTGGTTGTAGCCGCTGTAGGACGGCCCGACGATCTGCGCCGACGGCTGGAGCCGGCGGATCTCGCGGACCGCGGTGTCCCACATCTGGTAGTACTGCGCGCTGTTGACGCCGCGCTGCCAGAACCCGGTGCCGTCCGGCTCGTTCCAGATGTCGTACGACACGTTCACCCCGGACGCCTGCACGCCCGTGACCAACGTGTCGATGAACGAGACCCAGTTGGAGCAGTCGCCGTTGTCGCAGGGGTAGACGGTGGAGGCCGGCTGGGTGGTGTCGGCGCCCCACACGTCGGAGACGAGCAGATGGTACGTGGCGTGGTAGGGGGCGGCGGTGACCCGGCGGGCCTGGTCGAGGGCGGAGTCCAGCCTGACCTGGTAGCCGCTGCCGGCCCGGTAGCCGTCACCGAGCCAGCCACCGCCGTCGATCCGTGCGCCGCCGCCGCGGAAGAGCGTCGGCTTCAGCGGTTGCAGCAGGTTGTCTGCGGGGCCCGAGCCGTCCTGGCTGAGCCCGTAGAGGAAGCCGGCGCCGGCGCCGTTGGGGGCGGCGCCCTGGGCGGACAGGTCGACGCCGACGGTGCTGTCGGCGGCCGGCGCGGCGGACGCCCCGGCCGGGCTCAGCGCACTCGGCCGGCCAGGGAGTCTGACCGGGGAGTAATCCGGGGCCGGGAAGCCGTCCGGGGCCGGGAAGC